>CAWUIS010000232.1:0-2746 GCA_963922625.1 uncultured Candidatus Melainabacteria bacterium
TGCTTAAGCCTTCACCAATGTCTAAGCTTGATTTTTTAGTTTTTTCAATCATGTCATAAGTCCTTTTAAATTCTGACTCAAGATCTTCAATAGTGAGCTCTGCTACTGCTTCTTTACCATTCAAAGTGTCTAATTGGAATCTTTGCTCAGCTATATGAAGGGCAGAATTAACAGCTGATTCAATGTCACGACCCGCAAGTTTATATTTCTTAACCAGATCCATCAAGCGTGAAGAAAATTTTTCGAAAAGCTTGTCGATATTGTCTTTTTTGAGTCCAAAAGACTCCAGCTTTATTTTCAAAATCTTGAAATTAGCTTCATCGCTTTGTTTATCGATATGTACTAGTAAGCCCCTACTTTTGATCGCAGGGTCGATATTGTCTGGGCTATTGGTACACAAAATCACTTTTACATTAGGGTGTTTGTTGTTAAAGTGCTGTATGAAAGTATTGGTGATTCTATTTGTTATTCCATTATCCATGGGACCGGTTTTTCTTGTTTGAAGAAGCGCATCAGCTTCGTCGAAGAAAATCCAGGATCCAGATTTTTCGGCTAGTTCAAAAAGGTTTGCAAGTTTTTTCTCTGACTCACCTCGCCACATTGATTCAACCTCGGAGATATTTGCATAAATAATTTTGCGATTGGCTTGTGAGGCTATACCGTAGGCAATTTTGGTCTTTCCTGTTCCAGGTGGACCAAAGAGTATCATCATGTCAGAAGCTTTTACAGAATGATTGGGGTCTTGAAGTCCTGATTTGTATCCAAAAAATGATTTCATGGCGATCCATAAGTCTTTTTTTGTATCTTCATCTAGAATTAAGTCTGTATCCAAGTTAATGTCTTTTTGGCTTGAAACATCTGATCTTATAGTCATGGCATTTTTGACTTTTTTTGCAATACTTTGTACAGCAAGACTTAAGCCATAGCTAATGGCAGAAAGCCCTATTCCAGATATTGTCAGAAAGCGACTAAAGTTCTCATCTTTTGAAATTACTGGACCAATTAACGGGCTTATTAAACCTGCTAATAAGCTACCCCCAGCGCTACTTTTTAAAAAAGAGCTAGTACTATTTACGCTTGCTTCGTCTTTAACAAATTTATGAAGATATTTTTTAAAAAAACTACTGTTTGTATCATCATCAATAGCCTCGTCTGTAGAAGGTTTTTTATTTTCCTGCAAACTTAAACCAGCAAAAGAGAATTGATTATCTGAGCTAGTGCCCGTAATTTGCATATACTAAATTATAACAAATATGTAATACGAATGTCGAGCTTCATTCCTAATAGACTTTTTGCGTAATTACAATTACGCAAAAACTTTAATAGAATAAAGAAAATAGCCCGGTTCGACCATAAACCGGGCTATTTTCAATTACCAAACGCTTTTCAGCTTATAATTCGAAGCTCACTCAACATTGAGTATTGACTTCATAAGGAATGCCTCATCTCTTTCGAACTTAAAGCTATATATTTTATAGCACAAATTCCTTAAGTATTCACATTTTTTTCATTAAGTTTTACTAAGGCAATAAAAATTTTATTTTGGGATTTAGTGCGCTACTCTGCCTAGCGAGTGAAATATGTGCAAAAATAGACCAAAGCAGATTCAATGAAGAAAAAACGCGAGCCTATCGAAGATCCAAGAATTGTTATTGCATTTCTAACACTAATTGCATTAAGTGTGCCTTGGTACCTCCCAGAAGGTAGTTATGAGCCAGTTATTTGGGGATTTCCGTATTGGGTTTTGGTTTCTCTGTTTTTTACAGTGCTACTCGCCGTTTTTTGTGCATGGGTTATTAATTTTTACTGGAGCGAAGAATAATTGGATTCAATGGACTTAGTTTTTGCCGGGACACCAGGCCTCATCATGATGCTTGTCTACGGATTTATGATTTTGGGTGTCGGAGTTGGCATCTATTTAAAGAACAAAAAAAAGAATGCTGAGACAAGCTCAGAAGATTACTACCTTGGAGGACGTAGTCTTGGACCTATAATTTTGTTTTTTACTTTTCTTGCCTCTGTTTATAGCGGCAATACTTTGGTTGGTTTTGCTCCAAAGGCTTATAGACTTGGTTTTCCTTGGGTGCAATCAATTGCATTCATGTTGATTTCTTCTGCTGGTTTTTTGCTTTATGCACCAAGGATTTTCCCGTTATCCAAGATCAAAAAATTTGTCACTCCAGCCGATTGGCTGCAGTACCGTTTTAACTCACCAGCACTTTCAATGATTGCTAGTACTGTGATGATATACTCGCTTGCTAATTTTATTCTTGCCATGTTTGTTGCAATTGGTCAGGCAGTTTCAGGTATTACTGGTAATAGTATCCCTTATCAAGTTGGCGTAGTTTTCTTTGTCGCTATTATGATCACTTATAGTTTTTTAGGTGGTATGAACTCGGTTGCTTATGTCCATTTTATTCAAGGGCTTGTACTAACTATTGGCGTGATTTCTCTTGTTGTTGGAACCTTTTACACCTACGGAGATTTAGCTTCTGCAACAGAGTTCATGAAAGTAAATTTTCCTGAGAAAATTGCTCTACCAGACCGGGCTGAATTGAGCCATTGGGTAAGTGTTTTGGTATTTTTTGGTATTGGTTTGCCACTATACCCAAGCTCTATCCAAAGAGTTTTTGCTGCAGGAAGCTTGGATACATTGAAAAAATCAATCTCCAAAATGCTTTTTGTGCCTTTTGTTTTAGTAGGCTCTGTGATGATGGTGGGGCTGGTTGCTGTTAAAGCTTTTCCT
>CAWUIS010000233.1:0-2651 GCA_963922625.1 uncultured Candidatus Melainabacteria bacterium
GAGGCCATGGCGGGACGATCGGCTTCCATGCATCAAATTTACTTGCAGGAAGAGCCTGGAATCTAGCCTTATTTCCTCTTTGCTATCAAGAATGTGATACCGCATTTAACTTAGACAAAGTTTTAAACTACGGATCTTTTCCTAGTGTTTTTTTTGCGGAGGACAAAACCGAAGCAAGAAATATTCTTAAAGCCTATGTTAGTGCCTACCTGCAAGAAGAAATTAAAGCAGAAGCTCTTGTCAAAAATATTGCGGTATTCTCAAATTTTTTAGAACTTGCAGCCTTCAGTAACGGACATATTCTCAATTTTGCAGAGTTATCACGAAGCCTTAATATTGGCTCAGACACCGTTAAAGAATATTTTCAAATTTTAATTGATACCTTGTTAGGTTTTTACTTATTACCATATTCATCAAACTTAAAAAAACAACTTGCAAAGCATCCCAAGTTTTACTTCTGCGACCCGGGACTACCTAGGGCTATTACAAAGAAATTGAGCTTGGAGTTAATGCCTAAAACTAGCGAATACGGTAATGTTTTTGAGCACTTTATTATTAGAGAATTCATTTGCCTTGATAAATATTACGAAAGCGATTTTTCATTTTCATACTTTAGAACCAAGGCTGGAGCAGAAGTTGACTTGATTCTTAAAAAGCCTAACGGTGAATGCTACGCTATCGAAATCAAAGCAAATAAAAACCCTAGTAAACACTCTGTATCAGGTCTTTGGTCTTTTAAAAATTTCGAACCCAATGCAAAATTAATTTGTTTGTGCCTTGGTTCCAGAAAAACTTTAATAGAACGAGGAGAGTATGAAGTTGAAGTCTATCCTTGGCAAAGTTTTTTAGATGGAATCTTTAAGCCCTAGTTATAGTCTATGTTTACTTGATTTTTTTGTATGGGCTAAGAATCAAGCAAAGCACCAATTAAATTACCAAGACCATTAATATGAGCCACCTCGCCAAGTTCTGCTTTGAGACCATGAAGCAAACCACCAAGTTCTTTTGAAGATCTAGTAGTACTCAGGTCGCTCATCAACTCGGTAAATTCTTGTGCCATTTCTGAGTATGAAATACTTTGGGTTGTTTGTAGACCAGAATTCTGAGCTGCAGCATCTTTAGCTTCATCACCATTAAAAGAAATAGTAAAACTTCCTTTTGAATTTGGATCGTGTAAATCGGTTGGTTGGTAATTAATCACATGTCCATATTTCTTAGCTTCATAGTGCACAGGTGCTTTTGCAATAAAATGGATATTGTCTTTAGAGCGTTTTTTATCATAGAACAAAGTCAATAAGTCCGTTAGGCTAGGTTGTTTAGTACCGAGTCTGCTTTTTTTATCAATAGTATTTGCTTGTGCTTTTATATAAGCATCAACAATATTTAGAGCCTGAGCAAGAAGCGGATCTTCTTCACGCCTTGAAACATTTTTTTGTTTGAGTTTAATGACAGCTTCAATCATCTCTTTGTCGATTTTGACTCTAGTACGAGCAATACGCTCCATATTGTTAAGAGACTTCCATTCTTGGTCCATAATGGGTGGGGTTTGATGCTGCCTGGCATCTCTTGCTCTGTCTAAAAGTAAAGGTAAAATATCTTCGCTAGCATACTTCAGGTCTCTTCCAGAAAGCTTACTGTTGCGGGGTTCTAGTACTTGCTCGGCAATAGCTTCTCCTAAAAGTTTACGGTTCATTTCATAAAAATCATTTTGAGTTTGAGTAAGACCAAAAGATTGCCAGTCGATAAAATCTTTGTATTGCATCAGTAAAGTACCTGCAATAATCTCACCTTGTGCCTTAAAATCAGGTTCTAATACTTTGATACGATTTTTTGCAGTGAATCTGCTTTGAATAGCAGCAATAATCTGACTAGTTCCCTCTGGATCTGAACCCTGTAAAGCTTCTTCTATATCTGCAACTATCTCTTCTACAGTTTTATTAGTAGTAAGAATGATTGGATGCTTCATAAAAAGCTCATTGAATCTCAGCAAAAGATTTTTCAAACGCTGAACATCACTACCTTTTAGTGCACTAGTATCAAAGACTTTGTCAAACTCATCAACTAAGACTACTAACTTTTTTTGGTGGTGAGGATTCTTAGCATTATGAGCTCGCACCTGCCTATCAAGCTTTTCAATTTTAGAAATCAATGCTCCTTCAAGAATTGCAAGCGACTGATTAGTTTGAGCTAAATTTTTAATACCATTCTCACCAGCGACATCTAGACCAGCATTAATAAACTCCTGTAACCTGGCTTTTTGCTCTTCAAGGCTCTTTAAAACCTCACCAAAATTTGCAAGATCCAAGCTTGCAATCACCGGCTCCTTCTTCTCGGAGCGAACCTTTTCAGCCCATTTACCCAAGATACAATTAACCCCCTCTGTCTTACCAGTACCTGGAGGACCATCTAAAATCCCACCGATATCTTCTTTAGCATGACGCTCTAAAATAGCGGCTTTGACTCCAGCAGGATAGACTAAAATTCGGTCTAATCTTTCAGCATCTTTAATAAGCTGATCAATTTCATCTTGGGAATAAATTTTAAAAATTCCTTGTCCGCGTTTATCAGCAAGCGCAAAAATATCCTCGATATATTGACTGCCTCTAGCAAACTCTTTATGAATACCTGTTGCCTGGCCCAGGCGAGCAGTA
>CAWUIS010000234.1:0-2640 GCA_963922625.1 uncultured Candidatus Melainabacteria bacterium
CTTTCTCTGAAAACATATTTGTCGATTAAGCTTGCAATCTCTGTATCAGCAAGCCCAGAGTCTTCCACAAAGCTAGATGCTTCTACATTAAATTCTGACTCTAAGATATCTGCAAAATCATAGTATTTCCAGTCTTCTAATTTACGATGAGGAAATTGGATCTCTTCAAGTTTTTGAATCGCTTTGACCTGCTTTTCTTTGATGAAATCAACTTCCGAAATCCTTTTGGAGCTAGATCTAACTACCGCTTCTTTAAAGTCAATTTCTTTTAGTTTGCTTTTGATCATGCTGCTACCGTGTATCCTGATTTCTCTAGTTCTAGTGCCAGCTCTTTGCCGCCAGTTTTGATGATTTTACCTTCAGCAAGAACGTGCACAAAGTCTGGCTCAACATAGTCTAGAAGCCTTTGGTAGTGAGTGATCATCAAAACGGCATTGTCTTTACTAGCATAAGTGTTGATACCGTGTGCAACTATTTTTAAAGCGTCAATATCAAGACCAGAATCGGTTTCATCAAGTATCGCAAGAGCTGGATTTAAGACTAGTAGCTGAAGAATTTCGTTTTTCTTTTTTTCGCCACCAGAAAAACCTTCATTGAGGTTTCTATCCAAAAAGTCTGTCTTCATTTCAAGGATCTTAGTTTTTTCTTCGATGAAATCATCAAAATCTAAAGGATCCATTTCTTCATTGCCAAGGTGTTTTTGCTTAGAGTTGTAAGCCATACGTAGGAAATTTAAATTATTAACACCAGGTATTTCAACTGGGTACTGAAAAGCAAGAAAGATACCTGAATTTGCTCTTTGGTCAGGATCCATCTCAAGCAAATCTTGACCTTGAAATTCTACTGATCCAGAAACAACTTCAAAGTCAGGATGCCCAGCTAAAACCTTAGATAAGGTACTTTTGCCAGAGCCATTTGGTCCCATGATGGCATGTATCTCGCCAGGTTTGATCTCAAGATTTAGACCTTTAAGTATGTCTTTTTCGTCATTGTCTTTGACTATTTTTGCATGTAAGTTTTCTATTTTAATCATCCAACACTGTTCTCCAATTTAAGCGACATTAATTGATTAGCTTCTGCAGCAAACTCACCAGGAAGTTCGGTGAATACATCTTTGCAAAATCCACTTATGACTGTTGCAATTGCATCTTCAGCAGAGATGCCTCGTTGCTGCAAATAAAATAGCTGATCTTCCGAAATTTTAGATGTTGAAGCTTCATGTTCAACACTGGCACTATTATTACCCACTTCGATGTATGGAGTGGTGTTAGCACCGCAGCTCGAGCCAATGAGCATAGAGTCACATTGAGTATAGTTGCGAGCATTTTCTGCACCAGGCAAAATTTTCACCAAACCACGGTATGTGTTTTCTGATTTACCAGCTGAAATACCCTTAGAAACGATAGTTGATTTGGTGTTGCGCCCAATATGAATCATTTTGGTGCCGGTATCAGCTTGTTGGTGATTATTAGTAAGAGCAACAGAGTAAAACTCACCAATAGAATTATCACCTTGTAAAATACAACTTGGGTATTTCCAAGTGACAGCAGAGCCAGTCTCTACTTGGGTCCAGGAAATTTTTGAGTTGGCTCCAGCGCATTTACCACGCTTAGTAACAAAGTTATAAATACCACCCTTACCATCTTCATCACCAGCGTACCAATTTTGTACTGTAGAATATTTGATCTCAGCATCTTTCATGGTCACTAGTTCAACTACAGCTGCGTGTAATTGATTGGTATCAAAAGCAGGTGCGGTGCAACCTTCAAGGTAGGAAACGTAACTACCTTCGTCACAAATAATTAGGGTTCTTTCAAATTGTCCTGAACCTTCAGTATTGATTCTGAAGTTGGTTGAAAGTTCGATTGGACATTTGGTATTTGGAGGTATGTAGATGAAAGTACCATCGCTAAAAACAGCGCCATTGAGTGCAGTATAAAAATTATCGGTGTTAGGTATTACCGTGCCAAGGTATTTTTGCACCAACTCGGGGTGCTCTTTGACAGCCTCAGAGATTGAGCAAAAAATCACACCAATTTCAGCAAGAGCTTTTTTGTGAGTATTTGCAACAGAGACACTATCAAAAATGGCATCAACGGCAATACCTTCAAGGCGTTTTTGTTCTTCAATTGGGATGCCAAGCTTTTCGTAGGTGCGCAAAATTTCAGGATCTACTTCATCGAGGCTCTCTTTTTGAATTTTTTGTTTTGGAGCTGAGTAATAAATGATGTCTTGAAAATCAATTGCAGGATAGTGTACTCGTGACCATTCAGGGTCTGACATTTTTTGAAATTGTTTGTAAGCATCGAGTCTAAACTCGGTCATGAATTCCGGCTCTTCTTTGATTGCAGAAATTTTACGGATGATTTCTTCATTTAGTCCTTTGGGGAATTTGTCCGCTTCAATATCAGATGTAAAGCCATACTCATATTCTTTGAATTGTATTTTTTCTAAATCAGTTTCCATTCAACACCAGCTTTTTTAAAAAATCATTACAGTCATTTTCACTCACCATAATTTGGCTGAGATAAATGCCTTGTAAAAAATTGTCTATTAAATTACTCAAGTTTGACCACACTGGTCTTACTGAACAATTTTCAAAGTGAACACAGGTTTCTATGATACCAGTGTGTGAATTGC
>CAWUIS010000235.1:0-2624 GCA_963922625.1 uncultured Candidatus Melainabacteria bacterium
TTTACCTAAGATAGGTGGATATCCATTATGCTTTAAGTTATAAGCCAATGTTTCTGCATCAATCAAATTAGTTCCCATATACTTATAACTCACAAGTAAGATATTTTTTGATATTGTTATCAAATTTTTCTACTAATTGATCTTGTAATGACAAGAGCGTTAAGAAGATATTAAGGAGAACCGTACTATGACTGGCGCAGCCATACATTCGGGGACAAAAGGGACTTCTCACGCTAATAATAAATTTTATCCGGTTAATTTTAAAACCGGTAATAAGACATTTATTATTGATGATGTAAATTACCAACATATTCTCAATCAAGATCTTAGCCAGCAAGGTTTGGCGGGCAACTCACAAGATGTTGACTTGAGGAGGCAAGATTTTTTATTGGAAGTAAACAATGATTTACCAGATTACAAGCGTTATCTAGGTGGTTTTACAGGTAATAATCCACTGAAAGAGCAAGAAATACGAAAAAGGGCGTTATTTGCAATTACTGCCTTAATGGACTCACGAAAAAATTTTTCTCGAAATCTGATTATTTATAAATCGGAGTTAGCAAAAGCTGGTCACACCGGTGAAAATATCGCTTCTTTAACGGTTACCCACCTCATAGATAAAATTGATGGTAATTTAAGAGTCCCTTTATTAGATGAAAAAGGGAATCTAGTAAAAGGTAAAACGATTGCTGTTAATGATATACGTTCTAAAAAGCAATCAGCTCACTATTTAAAGCATAGTGATGATTTTTATAGACAATTTGAAAGAGCATTTTACTTGGAGTATAAAGATGCTTATACAAAAGTTGCTGAGTATGAAAGAAAGGGCTATAAGAGATCCATAGGGCATGGTGAAGCTTTAATAAGAACCGGTGTGAATGTATCAGCAGCTGGTTTTATTTACGGTGCATTTAAGAAAAATAGTAGGATTAGAAAGGTTTTAGCTAATGCTGCACGATTTGGTGCCAGACATGGAAAGGTCTGGGGACCCCGTCTATTATTTGGTGTTAGTCGTCTCCATCCAATTGGTTGGGGGTTAACAGGTGCCTTTTTACTTTATCAAGTTGGCTCATCTTTTCTTAATAGTGATGCTGAAGTTGCTAAAGCAACTCGTGAAACAGCTTATGGAGCTGGTAAATTTATTGCTAACCAAGCAGAGATAGCAAGTGTTTCAGCCTTGAAGACATTAGCACCTTGGTATGACTTTAAGGTATCAGTAGTAGGAGAAAAATAATATGAACTTATATCCAGGTGGAGCATCATCTTTTAATTCCTCAAGAGCTTTAGATCAGCTTGTTACTGTAAGTTCTAGGTTGAAATACGGGGTTTCGTCTCATGTTTCAAAAAATGGTGGCATTATTCCAATGTTTAGAGATAAAGCTAAGGATATAGGGCTCTTTCTTAAACGATTAGGTTTTGATAGTTGGGATGATATTAGTAGGCTACCTTTAGGCAGTGAGCGCTGGAAATTATTGAAATTAGGTGCTGGGGCGGCTTTAGGTTTAGTTGCGATTTCCACAAGTTTCAGCTCAGCGATGGATGCATATTATGTTTCAAAGGGAATGCGTACTAATGAATTAGATTCTGTGGCATTAAATATGGTGGAGTCTGTCTCAGCAGCTGCTATCGCTACCCCAACAATAGCAGCTCTATTTGATGTGGGACCACCATGGTTACAAAATATTGCTAAAAAACATCCAATGACTTTAGTTTTAACTGGTGTTATACCTTTGGGATTAGAGGCTTTAAGAGGTGTATCTGCAGGTGATGGTTTTGTCTACTATGCTGGACAATTCGGAGAGCATAATATTTGGGCTCGTAATAGTTACGATAGTATGTCTTTGATAAATGAACCATTTTTAAGGGATGCTTTTATTGAATTTGCTATCCGTTATCTAGATAATGAAATATTGGGGATACCTAGGTATTTACTGGATGTGGACAATGTACCTCGAGGAGCAGAGTTGAGTATAGCTTAATAAACCAGTGAGACCAGAAGAAACTATTCAAAATAGAATCAATAATATCGCCAGAACAGGTGATATGCAGAGGTCTCTTGTTGGTGATAAAATTTCCTCTTATCCAATAAATAAAGCAAGGGCTCAGGTTCGCGACTTGTCTATGCCTGTTATAGAACTTGACCCTGATCTGACAGAAAAAACAAGAGATATAGTAGCACTCACTAACCATGGACTAGACCAGGCAATTGGAAGTTCAGGATCTATCTTGAAGCATGTATTGGGTTCAGTCCATGGTGATATGAAATTACACGATGATGATGGTCTTAAGCATGGTGGTTTGGTTTTTGCTGCTATTTCTGTTGGTTTGTTTATGGTTAAAAGTGTGATAGATCTTGTGGGGGGGCTTTTTCATAAATCTAAAGGCACTCTAGGAAACTTCGCTGCATTGGGTAAAACCTTACTTTCCTGGATGACATTCTCTGGAATATATAATGGTTTAGTGAATAACGGCAAAAGTCAATTTAAGACCTTACAGCCCCTGCTCTTATCTTTGGCTGGAATTTTTGGTTTAAATAGTTTAGAAAAAGCTACTCTTGACAAACCAGGATTTATAACTAACTTATTTAAAATTTTTAATATAAGGAATGCTTCTCACTCACTATC
>CAWUIS010000236.1:0-2616 GCA_963922625.1 uncultured Candidatus Melainabacteria bacterium
ATAGTAGGGCCGCGTCTTCCGTTTTCATGTTTTAACGATAAGATCTCTATTCATAGGTTTTAAACTAGATAGTAAAAACCACGTTATATTTTGAGAACGTGAAAACCGAAGACACGGCCTCAGTAGGCTTAGACTCACTAAGTTGATGCAAGGTCTTCTGCTATCTTTCGATTCTTTTGATGAAAGCCATCTTGAGGAGCTGAATCTGTGGAAACAGCTTCAGGCGACCCGACATCGATATAATAGACCCCGTCATCTGCTTTATAAAGACCTCTAGCTTTATCGTTACCTTTTAAAATATCCATTACTTGACTATCAATAGATACCTCAGAACGTTCAGGATCATAATTCACAAAATTGAAAGTTGCTAATGTATTCAATGCACGAGTTCTATCAGTAGGTTGAAGACGTTCCAGAGTAATAGATGTTATCTCGTTTTCATCTCTGGCATTATTCACAATTTCTTCAAGTATTTTTAGAGGAACACTAACATCAACTTTAATATAATTTCCTTCTCCATCAATCGTTATTGCATTTTGCATATCAGCCAGACCATCAATTAATGCTTCTGACAATTTCACTGATGATTCTGTTCTAGACGATGGAACGCTAGCATTTGGTGTTAATGAACGCACTAAATTAATAACATTTGAACCCATATCAATTATTTTAACACACTAGAGAGAAAGGAGTCAAGATCACCACTATAGGGCCGTGTCTTCCGTTTTAATGTTTAAACTATAAGATCTCTATTCATTGGTTTTAGCTCGACATTGAAAAACTACTTTATATTTTGATGAAGTGAAACCGGAAGACAGCTCCAGTAGCCTAATCAAAGGTTTATTTTTTTGATTCAATATCTAAAAGATTAGGTCGAATTTCAAAAATCTTCTCCAAATTAAGACTCCCAAGAAATTCATTTAGAAAAATACCCACCGAATCAATTATTGTAATGGGGTTTATTTGTCGAATATTGGTTCCACCAGACAAATCAGAGTTTTTATCATTATATTCAGGTAAATTATCTTGGAATTTTACTACTTGACTGGCTAAATTACTTGCAAGTGATTTCATTGCAGCAGACAAAGGTCTATTATTGTCATTTTTCGCAGCCATATTTGCTGCGGTTGTTGATACATCGAAAAATCCTCTTTCAATTTGCAGGATCTTCTCTGGAGTAGATTCTATGCAAATAGGTAGATTTTGTTGATAATTCACTCTGGACACAAAGATAATAGTAACAAATTAAACAACCTGAATTGAAAATACTAACAAATAATTTACAAAAAGTGGTGGTCAGAGGCAGAATTGAACTGCCGACACGAGGATTTTCAGTCCTCTGCTCTACCAACTGAGCTATCTGACCATTCGAGCTTACGTTGATTGCCTATTAAATCTATCACGCTCAACCCAAATAATCTTTTACTTAAGATTAAAATCTCTGTAAAAAAGATTTCGGTGATATATTCATTAATATGGACTTTGTAGATAGTCATTCTCTAACTTTAATTTTAGGCTTACTAGCCTTTGCTGGTATAAAAACCGCTTTGTTTGATAAAAACGAAGTCACGGCAAGATCTAGCAGCATCATTATAAGTTTGGTGGTTTTAGCGATCACCCTAAGGCAGTATTTTGTACTCTTTGACCCAGAAAACACAGCCCTGCAGTTGGTAGAAACATACAACTGGTTGGGACCAATCAAGTTTTCTGTGGGTGTGGACGGTCTTGCTTACTCTATGGTTTTGCTCATGGCAATTTTGCTACCTTGCGTGCTATTAGCATCAAAGCCTATTGCTGAAAAAAGACAGCCAAGACTTTACTACTCTCTGATCATGTTTTTAGCTCTTGCTGTTATGGGTGTTTTTATGGCAAAAGACCTGTTTTTATTTTTTATGTTCTGGGAGCTTGAATTAGTGCCTATGTATTTTTTAATTGCGATTTGGGGCAGCAAGAACAGAAATTACGCATCAATGAAGTTTTTAATTTATACATTTGCTGCTGGAGTTTTGCTACTTTGTGGTGTCTTTATGCTTCTTCAAAACACTGGTTTTACAAGCTTTGATATGGTTGAATTGGCTAAGCTTTCTAGCTCTATCTCAATGCCACTACAGACAGTGATTTATCTACTTTTTGCTGTGTGTTTCATTATCAAATTACCTTCAGTACCCTTCCATACATGGCTGCCAGACGCTCACGTTGAAGCGCCAACACCAGTCTCAATGTTACTTGCTGGAATCCTTTTAAAAATGGGCTGTTACGGACTAATCCGTATAGGTTTAGATTTTTTCCCTGCTGTTGTTGTGAAACTAGCACCGGCAATTGCCATACTAGGAGCTGTAAATATACTCTACGCAGCTTATGCAGCCTTAATACAGACTGATCTAAAAAAAGTTGTTGCTTACTCAAGTATCTCTCATATGGGTTTCATATTACTTGGGCTTGCTAGCTTGAACACAGCTGGTTATAGCGGTGCTAGCTTTCAGATGTTTTCTCATGGTTTGATCTCAGCAGCACTATTCATGCTAGTTGGTATGATCTACGAAAGAGCGCACACCAGAGACATATCAGAATTTGGTGGACTTGCTAAGGTAATGCCACAAACCTTTTTTATATTTA
>CAWUIS010000237.1:0-2604 GCA_963922625.1 uncultured Candidatus Melainabacteria bacterium
TGTTGCTACCTATGAGGCTGCAAAAGCTATCTTTGAATGGGGAGCAGATACTGTTAAAGTGGGTATCGGCCCTGGCTCTGTATGTACTACTCGTATAAAAACTGGAGCAGGCTATCCACAACTTTCAGCAATTATTGCTGCAAAACAGGCTAAAGAAGACTTTCTCAAAGCTAATCCAGAAAAGCAAGTCTATCTCATTGCTGATGGGGGGATCAAAGTCTACGGTGACATCACCAAGGCTCTTGCAGCTGGAGCGGATACTGTCATGATGGGCTCAATATTTGCAGGCTGTAAAGAAGCTCCTGGTGTAGTTTGGAGAAACGAAAATGAGGAGATGACTAAAAGCTTTAGAGGTATGGCATCTTTCTCTGCGCAATCTGAATTTGGTATTGAAAACATCAACGAAGAAGGTGTGGCTTTAACTGTTAAGTACAAAGGAAGTGTTCGGCACATTCTGCCACGAATGTATAAAGGTGTTAGAAGCGGGCTGAGCTATTCTGGAGCCCGTAATATTCAGGAATTACAAGAAAGAGTTAAATTTGTAAAAGTAACTAATGCAGCTCACCAAGAAGGAAAGCCTCATAAAATTGCCTAAGCTTCTGACTACAGGTGGTAGCGGCTACTTGGCAGCTCACCTCATTAATCTAATCTATCAAAGCTATGATATTACTATAATCGACCGGCATCTCAAGCAAGATAGACTCTTAGCTCCTGAGGCGATGAGCCTAATTGAAAAAGATTTATTGTACGTTGATGATTTTGATTTTTCTGTCTTTGATATCTGTATTCATACAGCCTATTTAAATGATCTTGAGGCTGAAAAAAAATTGCTTGAAAAAATTCACAAGCAAAATCCTCAAATTTATTTTGTATATTTTTCTAGTGCAGCTGTTTATGGCGAGCTTGAAAACTCAGGGCTTGAAAGTTTTAGTATAGATAGTGTCTTAAAGCCAATCAATGATTATGGAGTATACAAAGTAGAACTTGAAAATATAGTCACAGAATATTTTATAAACCACGCTATTTTACGCATAGCAAATCCTTATGGCAAGGAGTTTGCTACTAAAGGTGTGCATGCACTTTTTAAATCAAAAATAGAATCTCAAGAAGAGCCAGTTCAGTTGAATATCAATGCTGGTGCTAGTCATACTATTGTTAGAGATATGATTTTTATTGATGATTTGCTCGAGAAAATCATCAAAATTTTAGAGCTGAAAAAAACAGGTCTGTTTAATATTTCATCAGGAAAAGCACAGTTCTTGGAGGACTTTGTTGAGCAGATTAATAGTAAGAACAAAAAACTAGAGTTTAAATACTCTGGTTTTAAAAATACTGAGATTAGAAAGTCTGTTTTGCAGCCTAGCCTTTAGCTAAGTCACCTTGCTGCTTACGAGAGTTTTTCTGTTCGTTCAGCTCTTGTCTCCAAAAAGCTTCAGAGTTTCTGGTTTGACCAAGCACTGCTTTCCAGCGCGTAAGTTCTAATTTTAAAGTTGCAATATCTTCGCTGCTAGCTCCAAGGTAAGCTTGGTCAAGGCGGTTTTCAATTTCTGCAATATGCCCTTCAACAGTGTTGATATCTGTGATCGCATTTGCCAGTTTAACAGTTGGGTTGGTTGCCATGATTTATTACCTAAGATCCTTTTGCTAGTTCGTTACCAGCTTTTACATCTAATTTGATTTGGTTGAGTGATTCTCTCCAGAAAGAAATTTCTGCTCTCCAGAAACCAATTGCACCACGTACCAAGTTGATCTGTGCTCTGATTTCAGCAATTTGTTCACGTGCAGCACCAGAATCATCGTCAATGGCGATGTACTGGTCCATCAGGTTTTCCAGATTGGTCATCTGTGCCTGGTAATATTCGACCTTGAACTCGGAATAAGCTAATTCCTCGGCTGGGTTTACTGATGTCTTAACAGTTGCCATAACCTTTTATACCTGCGCTGTTGCTCTACCTTCCATTGCTGCAAGAGCTTCTTTAAGTTCAAGCTCCGCATTTGATCTCAACATCAATTCATAAACTTTTTGATTAATATGTTCTTGATGACTTGTATTTTGTTCTTCTTTTTGTGCTCTTAAGTTTTGTTTGATATCATTTAGCTCTTTAATTTCTTTTTCAAATTTTTGAATTTGTCCAAGAGAGTAGTCAGCTTCTTCTCTTCTTCTTTTAGCTTCTGCTCTATAGACATCAGCTCCTTCTCTGAGAGCATCAGGTCCAGCTTTTACAAGAAGTGATAGTTGATCAACAAACTCAGCTGGTATGCCAAGCTCGTTCATAAGTACTTTTTTTACTTCTTCATTTTTTTTCTTTTTAAGATTCTTTGCTTGATCCTTTTCGAGTTTACTAGCTAGATCATCAGCAAAATTCGCAAGTTTATCGAGCATATTCGCTTCGCTTCTAAGCTTAGCGACTTCATTACTACTTAAATCGCCCATCTCTGCTTTGATTTCTCTAAGCCTTGATTCGATTCTTGCTTTGTGTTCTACTTACAAAAAGCTCAGCGCCGTGAGAGAGTCGAATAGACCGGGGGGCAGAGAGTCGAGGTTATTCAGATCCATTCTCCTGTTCAAGCCTAGGGAAATCCACAGCAGCGCATCAGCACCCA
>CAWUIS010000238.1:0-2573 GCA_963922625.1 uncultured Candidatus Melainabacteria bacterium
CAAAAGTCAGCAAATCCAATTTCAATCCACAAAATCTCGCCCGTTTCGCTCTCCTTATCAGCTCCAACAAACAGGGGTGTGCAGAATCGACGCTTTTTATAAGGATTTTGGAGGAAATTACAACGGTTTTAGGGGTCAAAATTGGTCATTTCCCCACGCTATTTTAGCTGCTAAAGAGGTGGGGGTAGTTCAACATAACTTTAAGTTATTTTGAATCAAAATGGCTCAACCAGGCCGATTTTTTGAGATGGGGGATTTTTAAAGTGTGTTATTTTTAAGGTATAAGGGGGATCTTCTAGGGAATAAAGTTTATAGAAGCACACCCATAATACACGCAATAGTCTATGGGGAATTTGTGTGCAACTTTAAAATTTGGATAATATCGACCATATGGACTAGTCTGTGTGGGAACAACAAGGGATTATACTTAGCAAGCTAAAAATCTTCACTCCTATCTCAGAGGATTTTGGTGGGCTAGAACATAATCCAAGGACATTGTTGCTTCTTTTAAAAGTGGTTGTCGTTGGGCAGTTGCGAATAAACAAAGGAGGATAGCAATGCTAGCAAATACTGGGCCTTTTCAAGCATTAGGCAAACTACTGGATGAGGTTGTATTAAGCCTCGATGAAGACGTACTCTTCAACATACTTAATGACCCTGAAATTGATGATGAGTCAGCTAAGCTTTTTGATAAGAAGCATGAAGAATTTGATGCAAATAGGTGTGTAGATTTAGGTGACTATTTCATGTCTATTTCATCACTTCAGAAGGATGTTACAGCAGGTAAACTGACTGAAGAACAATATTATGACTTAGAAATACTTCTTAGAGGCAAGTGTCCAACATTACTATGGGAAGACAGACATGGACCTGATCTTGAACCTCTCGAAGGTGCTCAAATACAGGGCAATGATGAATGGTTTATCTTTGGAGGGGACGTTGGTTGGAATCCTTTAGATGATCTTGATAGCTGTATCGGCTGGCATCCTATAGAAGACTAAGGAGTATAACAATGGAAGATTTGAAACTGTACTCTCGTAAAGAGGTCGCAGATATGCTTTCTATTAGTGTTAGAACTCTAGATAGGTTAGTGAAAGACCAGAAATTACCTTGTGTATTTGTCGGTAAAAATGTTCGATTTGATGCATCTGATATTAAGCATTTTGTACTCATATCAAAGTCAAATAACATTACTAAGTTTGATCTTAAAAGAGATCATGATAAGAGTGGCAAACATGCTCTAATGGGTAATTACCAACAGACTGATTTTGAAAAATTCTTGTTAGGCTTCAAATCAAGGAGGCAGTAAAGTATGTCAAATTTATTTAATCGCAGAGGGGTTTACTACTTAAGGTATAAGTCAGGGGGTGAATGGCACAAGGTATCTTTAAAAACGGGTGAGAAGGATGTTGCCGAAAAACTAAAGGCAAAGTTTGATCACGATAATTTAATGCACGAGTTAGTTGGTAAGAAACACCCAATTAACTTTACTGCTGCAATGAAGAGGTACTTTGAAAACCATACATTAGGCTTAGGCGAAAAGACATTAAAGTCCTATATTGGTAACTCCAGAAATCTTGTTGCATTTTTTGGTACTGTTGATCTTGGTGATATCAATAAAGACCTGATTACACAGTTCACTGTAGAAAGAGTGGAAGAAGATGGTGTAAGCCACGCCACTGTAAATCGTGATTTATCACTGTTAAGTAGACTCTTTCATTTAGCTAGGGATGAATGGGGCGTTATTGATAGTTTTCCAAAAATCAAGAAATTTAGTGAAAAGAAATTCGAGAGAGTTCGTTGGCTTAAAGATTTTGAAGTTGAAAAACTTTTAGATGAGCTTCCAGATAAAGTTCGAGACTTTATGTTCGTTGCATTTAATACAGGTGGAAGAAAGTCTGAGTTATTTAATCTTAAATGGTCAGATATAGACTTTGACACCGGTTACATTTATTTTAACGAAACTAAAAACGATTTACGCAGAGGCATACCAATCAATCAACCATTGCGGGAATTATTATATAGACTGAGACAGGAAGCTGTTGATGAAAGAGTCTTTTGTACTATGAATACAGTATGGTTTTATGAATCATTTAGGGCAGCTTGTGACAGAGCTGGAATAAAAAATTTCAGAATTCATGATGCTAGGCATACTTTTGCAAGCAAATTAGTGCAGCAAGGTGTAACTATTCAAGTTGTCCAAAAACTACTTGGACATAAGGCAATCAAAATGACCATGCGGTATGCGCACCTTTCTAACAAGTCACTTGAGGATGCAATTAAGGTGCTTGACAAACCAAAAGAAATGGTATCCAGTAATGTCACTAATGTTAAGTTTATTGCCGATCTTGTTAAGAATGATGTACCTGTTGAAGTGATTAAGCAGTTAGTGAATATGTAAAACATTGTGGGACAAATTTGGGACAAATTGATGCAAAACTTGTCCACTTTTGACTACTTATCTCGAATTAAAATCCTTTGTTTACAACGATTTTAGTACTAGATAATTGATTTGATTCAGACTTAAAATCTGTATTTAGGTTTTTGTTGAGTCGCGCTGTTACCCTTGCAGT
>CAWUIS010000239.1:0-2562 GCA_963922625.1 uncultured Candidatus Melainabacteria bacterium
TAATACCTATAACGATTAAGCAAAAAAAATCCTTCAGATTTTTTTGATCCAGCTCAAATTTGCTAAGTACCAATCTATAGTCTGCTTGAGATTATCCTCAAAACTCGTCTCCAAAGCAAAACCAAGTGATTTTAATTTAGAGCCATCCATAGAATAGCGTAGATCATGCCCTTTGCGGTCTTCGACAAAATTAATCAAAGACTCTGGCTTATCTAGAATTTTTAAAATTTGTTTTACCAGGTCTATATTTTTAATTTCTTCGTGACCTGGGATATTATAGATTTCACCAGGCTTGCCTTTAGTGCGGGCAAGATCAACTCCACGGCAGTTTTCTCTTACATAAATCCAATCGCGCACATTCAAACCCTGACCATAAACAGGAATAGCTTGGTTATTAAGAGCATTAGAAATCACAACTGGTATTAATTTTTCTGGATATTGGTAAGGACCAAAATTATTTGATGATCTTGTAATAATGCAAGGCAACTGAAATGTTTGAAAATATGAGCGCACCAAACAATCAGCTCCTGCTTTTGAAGCAGAATAAGGATTATTCGGCAAAATATTAGCTTTTTCTGTTGTTGAAGGCGAGTCATAGTCCAAAGAACCATAAACTTCATCGGTACTAATTTGCAAAAATAGATCTATTTCATACTTTAAAGTTGCATCCAACAGGACTTGCGTACCTAAAACATTATTGGTGACAAAAACCTCTCTATCCAAAATTGAATTATCAACATGTGATTTTGCAGCAAAATTAACTACTTGCTGAAATTGATGCTCAATAAAAAGACTGTCAATCAAGTCTTTATCGAGTATTGAGCCGTGTATAAAATGGTAGCGATCTGGATCAAGCTGCTCATGATTGGTTTTTGAAATATCAAAATCAAGACAATCTAAATTAAATATCTCCAGCTCTGGATAGCTTTCATAAAGAAGATGCACATAATTTGTGCCAATAAAACCATTACAACCCGTGACTAATATTTTCATAATTCGTAAAAATCATGGCAAACAACTCTGGCGCCAAATCCTTCTTTTTGTTCCATCAAACCTTGATTTAAATATTTACCACCTTGTTCATTACTAATACCAAAATCAAAATATCTGATTTTGTCATCATAGTAATCATTCACCAAATAATCTATCAGCAAATCTAATGCGCCAAGCTCTTTTCCAGTCACGCTTGCAGCAAGGTATTGTGTATGAACCACATTTGGATTTTCATAGACAAGGGTACCGGCTAACAGCTCATCACTTTTGCTTGCAGTAAACAATTTGATATTTTCAGGGAAACGGCTTTGTAGTAATTGAATTTCTTCAAGGCTATGCACTGGATTAACATCAAATTTTGTTTTTAAATTGGTCTTTAGTATCTGCCAAAACCCAGCTAGATCATCAGATTTTTGCAGTGATATATTTTCAGCTTTGGCTTTTTTAATCATACGCCGGCGCCTTTCTTGGAATTTCAGCTTTGATGACATATCAATAGTAGCGCTGGAATCCCGGCGGTAAAGCTTAGCTTCATTAATGAATAAGGCGTATAGATCCTCTGAAGCTGGCTCTCTATGGTAAATGTAAGGAATAGCCTTGTAGATGATTTTCTCAATGGCATTTTCTTTGGCATAATCTCTCAAAGCAGCAAAACAATCCAGCATCATTTGAGCTGTCATTTTTTTAGAGCTAATAAAACCTCCAAAGCTCAAACCTTGATGGCTATATAAAACTTTGTCTTGAATATTTGCAGCGAATAAGGCTATTAATCTATCGTTTTTGAAAAATAAAAGTGAGTGATCTTGAAAGCGATCAGAGTGGTATTCCATATAGTCACGCTTAAAAAAGAAATGACTATTTTTGGCTTCAAAAACAAAATCATCCCAGAGCTTTTTTAGCTCTGGCGTATAAGCCTGAATTTCAATTAGCTGATTGAAGTTCTGCGTAAGCAAAGCCATCTTTTCCAAATTCATTACCGTTATAGAACATAAAAGTTTTGTCTTTAACTGTAATTAATGCAGAGTAACAAATAGTATCTGAGTCAAAAGACCCTGCTGTTACATCTATGCCCAATTCAGAGTCTTTTCTGGTCCATTTGATTCCATCTTGTGATTCTGCATAACCAAGTCTGTAGCCCAAATCCTTTTTACGTACCGAATAATGCATAGCGTAAGAGTCATTATTTTTGACAACGTAAGGTCTACCAAAGCCATGCTCACTAGCCTCGTCAATATACAAAACCACTTTGCCTTTATTTCCCCAATCAATACCATTGTCCGACTCTAGGTAGTTTGCCGTATAGACTGGCATTGATTTACCATCGAGGTCTATCCAATCACCACCTGCCGCATACCAAATTTTATAAGTATCAATATCATGCATCACAAAGGGACCACCACGGAAAAAAGCTTCATGGTGACTTCGATCCAAAATAGCTTTATCGCTATAACGTACAAAACTGTTACCACCATCCTCACTGATAGCTAATCCTGTCAACAAACGATAACGAATCTGAGTACACTGCTCAAAACCGGCATAGTAAAGATAGGTTTTTTTCTCATCAACTTT
>CAWUIS010000240.1:0-2551 GCA_963922625.1 uncultured Candidatus Melainabacteria bacterium
TCAAAATACCCCCCCTTATTTTTGTAAGAATTGTAGCACGCCATACAAAAAATCAAGCAAACATAGACTATAACTATGACTGGCGATATAGAATTTCGTCACAACTGAGTTCAAAAATGAGAGCCAAGCCTGCCAAAATATCGCTACGTAAAGGGCCCTCGGTATTTTCAATTCTGTTTAGGTTAGATTTTGAGCATTTTATACGGTAAAGAGACAGGTAGGCTACTACTTCATTGAGCGACATTTTTCTCTCTTGTCTGAGTTTTTGAAGATATTTACCTATATTTCTTCGAATTTGTTTCTTTTTCACTGCCCATAAGCATGAAATATTAATGATTTTGAGAATCCAGTATCCTGGAAAAATATTCTTAAAACTACTATGATTAACTTGTTAAAGGGTAAATTATTTTATTCAGAATTCTATGCATGTAAGTGATTTGTCGCGAAGAGAAAAAGAGGTCTTGTTCCAGGTCGCACTGGGCTTGAACAATGCCTTAATAGCAGCTCGTTTGCAGATTAATAAAAAAACTGTTGAAAATCATATGAGAAATATTTTGCAAAAACTCAATGCCAAGAACAGAACCGAGGCTGTGATTATTGCAATTCTTAATTCAACTATTGTTTTATCTGAGCTAAGGAGGTCATATCTTGAAATGCTTTATTCTCGGTAATAGCTAAGCTTGTCTCGATTTTCGGCAGACATTCTCTTTTCGGGAACAGGTAATTTTTGGCTAGCGTCGTATCAATTGAGGCGGTATAATCCTATTAGCATTAAACATGTACAAACTTAGGCTTTCTGTATTTTCTCGTTTTTGTGTTTTATTCGGCTTAGTGTCGAGTTTATCTGTGTGCGCCCGTAGTTCTGACTACGATGATAGTTTCTATGAAAACTATTCATTTGCTGTAAAAGCCGAAAAACAAAACAATACCTTGCAAGCTGCAAAGCTCTACCGTAATGCTCACCAAGCTAATAAGCGTGATTTAGGCTCGCTTTTGAAGTTAGGCTTGCTCCATTTTAATAGCGATGCTGAAGGTGATATCAAGCAAACTAGTCTCGAGCTTGCTGCTCAGTATTTTGAGCAAGCAGTCAAGCTCAAGCCCGCTGACACTCTAGCTAATACCATGTTAGCCAAAACTTACGAAGCTCTAGGTAATGCTGAGTTTGCTACTAAGTACTTCAAAAAAGCTTGTAATCTGGAGCCTGACAATATACTTTTGAAGGCAAGTCTGGGTAGTTTGTACTTTGAGCAAAAAGATTTTAGACAAGCAATAGAGATTTTCAATAAAGTTATCCTTGACTATCCTGATAATTTGAGCGCCAGAAGCTACCTTGGTGCTTCTTTGCAATCAACAGACAATTACTTAGCAGCCATTGAGCAATACAACTATGTCTTGAATTACAAGCCAGAGCAATACAGTATTGTGAAAAACCTTGCTGATTCTTGGCTGGCTTTAAAACAATACGCAAAGGCTCGTGAGTACTACCAAAAAGCTATAGCACTAGATCCCAATGTCCCTGATCTTTATGCTGATATTGCTTTTGTATCTAAGCAAGAGCAAGACTACGCCGCTGCTGTGACTAATTACCGTAAAGCTTTGGAGCTAAGAGACAGCGAAGCCTGGAAAAAAGCCCTGGCTTATACCCTGTGGGATAAGAGTGATATACAAGAAGCTATTACTGCTTTTGAGGAGATTCAAGATTACAAAATTGCCGCTTACTTGTATCAAAGTCAAGATGATAAAGAAAGTGCTATTACTAGCTACCAGAAAGCTATTGATAGTGACCCTAAAGACCATAAAAGCAGATATAACTTGGCGAGGCTATATCACGAGAAGTCTGATTATAAGAGTGCTAAAACCCAGTACGAGAAAATTCTTGAGCAAAGACCAAATGATATAGAGGTTTTGTTTTTGCTTGCTACTTTACGTCAAGAGCAAGGTGATATAGAAATCGCTGTTGATTCATACGAAAAGCTCCTTGCAAAACAATTATCAGCGGATTCTTCAAAAACTACTACTAACGCTGATACCCAGCTCATTAAAAGCAATGTTCACTACAACCTTGGGGTTGCATATAAAGCAAGTCAAAATCTTGAAAAAGCAGAAGAGAATTTTGAGGAGCTTCTTAAAACCGGTAAAGATACTGGTTTTAAGAAAACCAAAGACGTTTATAAGCAATTAAGCTTTATCAAAATTGCTCTTAGTAAAGATTCTGAAGCAGAAAAACTTATCAATGATTGGCTGCGCGAGGACCCTGCTGATATCGAGGCAAGAAATTTATACGCTGATTTTTTAGTGCACCTGGATAAAGAAAGAAAAGCAGTTGAACAACTCAGATTAGCTTCTGTCTTGGATAAAACTATTACTACGAGGCTCAAACTAGCTCACCTTTTGCACAGTCAAAACAATCTTTACGATGCGTTAGCTGAATACCAAACAGTTTTGCAAAAAGAGCCTCAAAACTTGAATGCGCTTTTAGGAGCAGCAAATAATTTTAAATCTTTAGGATATAAAAGCGAAGCCATCAACATGTACCAGAGAACTTTAGAAG
>CAWUIS010000241.1:0-2525 GCA_963922625.1 uncultured Candidatus Melainabacteria bacterium
GGCCCTAGTGAAGCGGCTCCTGCTGCTCAGGAGGCTGAGAGTGCCCCAGCTGAAGAAAAGAAAAACTAA
The DNA here is from genome assembly GCA_963922625.1 of uncultured Candidatus Melainabacteria bacterium. GTDB lineage: Bacteria > Cyanobacteriota > Vampirovibrionia > LMEP-6097 > LMEP-6097 > CAWUIS01. The sequence goes on from CAWUIS010000241.1 coordinate 70, forward strand.
CAAGTCTTTTTCAGATCTTTATAACAACTTAAATCAAGAGCAAAAGCTTGCTGTAGACAGTGTTGAAGGTCCAGTGATGGTTATTGCTGGTCCCGGTACTGGTAAAACTCAGATTCTGGCGATGCGCATAGCAAATATTTTGCGCAATCCTGACCTGCAAGCACTTCCTGGCAATATTTTATGCCTAACCTTCTCGGAAAGCGCTGCCACTAATATGAGACAAAGACTCATCTCTATTATAGGCAGTGATGCTTACCAAGTCAGAATACATACTTTTCATTCTTTTTGTAATGAAATCATCAAAGACAACCCACACAAATTTTTTGCGATAAACCCAATCTCAGAGCTGGAACAAATTCAAATTTTTGATGAGATCATCGATGAGCTTGATGCTTCAAGTCCACTAAAGCCTTTTGGAGATCCCTATATTTATAGAAATGATCTCATTAACAGCATTAAAACACTCAAAAGAGAGTTTATCTCGGCAACTACACTTGAAGAAGCGATCAATGCTTGTGCTGACTTTATAGACAAAAATACTTCTGAAATCGAAGATTTCATCAGCCAGAACGCGCGCAAACTCAAAGAAGAAGATTGTAATTTATTAATCGAAAAACTACATATCAAAAACCCAGATTCTCAATTTGTTGCAATGATCCAAGACTACTGGGACAAATCAGAACGAATTGCAGAATTCAAAAAACTCCTCAAAGATTTTTACGATAAAAACAAAAAAGAAATCCCCAAGCAAAGAGAGCTAGTTCAAGTTTATACAAACTATCTCAGTAAGCTAAAATCCCGCAAGCTCTATGATTTTGAGGACATGATACTTAGAGTCATTAATCAATTTGCCAATGATCAAGAGCTTTTACTTGAGTATCAAGAACAATTTCAGTATCTTTTAGTTGATGAATACCAAGATACTAATGGGGCTCAAAACAAACTTATAAATCTTTTAAGCAGTTTTTATCAAGAAAAAGCCAATGTTTTCGTTGTAGGTGATGATGATCAGTCTGTCTATAGGTTTCAAGGAGCATCGCTGGAAAATATCATATTTTTTCACCGGCGCTTTCAAAGTGAACTCACTCTAGTAGTCCTAGAAAAAAACTACAGGTCCCAGCAGGGCATTTTAGATACAGCTTCTCAGCTAATTCAAGCAAACTCTGCTCGTATTCCAAACCTGGTTAAAAATATCACTAAAAATTTATTGAGCAGTGGAGCTGCTGCAAATTTCGAGCTCGAAAAAGTACAAATTTTAAAAAGCAATAATATCCAAGAAGAACTTTTCTATATCGGTCAAGAAATCAAAGCTCTACTTGAACAAGGTGTGGCTGCAGATGAAATCGCCGTGCTCTACCGCAATAATAAAGAAGCTGAGCTGATAGTGGATATTCTTGGTCGCATGCAGATACCGACAAGGTTAGAAACAGGTGAGGATATTTTAAAAGACCAGCTTATATGTCAGCTACTTGATTTAATTAAAATCATTGAAAACCCAGCGGCAAATTCTGCTCTACTTTTTAATCTAGTCAATTATGATTTCATAAGCCAGACCTTTGGTATTAGTACCAGAGATATTTACTTTATCAATCAAAAACGCAAAGCACAATCTAAAGGCGAAGGTAAAGTAGCTTTTTTTGATTGCATGCTTGAAGACAAAAATTTTAAAGCTCTAGCAGAAAAAATTTTAAAGCTCAACCAAGCATCTTATAACAATAGGTTAGATATTTTAATAGAAGCTATTGCAAAAGAATTTGGCTATCTCGACTTCATTTTAAATTTGCCCGATTATTTTATTCATGTTGCTAATTTAGATTCTCTTTTTGCTGAAATAAAATCATTACTAGATTCACCTTTGAGAAAGTTTACTGAAAGCAGCAATAAAGCTATTAAGCTCAATGATTTGATTAAGCATATTGAATTATTGCAATCAAATAAGCTTGCCATTAAAGCAAAGGCTTTTGAAGCAGGCAGGGATTCTATCAAGCTAATGACTGCCCATAAATCAAAAGGGCTAGAGTTTGATTATGTTTTCATTCACGCTTGTAACGACAAACGCTGGACTAATAAAAGATCTGCAGCCAAACTCAAACTACCTCCTTTTTTGATTAAAGAAACAGAAGCTCTACTTACAGAAAGTAAGGATGATGATGACAGGCGCTTATTTTTTGTTGCCTTAACCAGAGCAAAGAAAAAAGCTTTTGTTTGCTATCATGCAAAAAATGACAAAGGGCAAGAACTAGTCCCCGCTATTTTCATTGACGAAATCAGTTCACAGTCAAGGTTCAATGACCTTTGTGCTAAAGACGAGAGTAATGAGCTGAGCAAACTCAAATTAAGCTTTGCTGATTTTGAGCAAGATGATTTAGCATATGAAAAAGAGTATATCGATAAACTACTTGAGAATTACAAGCTCTCTATCACTCACTTAAATAACTACTTAGACTGTCACCGGA
>CAWUIS010000242.1:0-2520 GCA_963922625.1 uncultured Candidatus Melainabacteria bacterium
TAAAGGATAGTGATGCCTTAAAAGCTGGGGCTAGTTACAGCGTTGGCTCTATTATTGACTTTGCCGGAAGAGTTTTTAGTGGTGGTATCGCCAGACTACTTAAACTTGAAAGCTTCGAAAAACTCAAAGGCTTAAAATCTTTCTTACATGAAATTGCTATCGGTTTTGATAAGGTTGGTCAGTACTATTTTGGTATCTATCTCAACAAAGAAAAGAAAGACCATAGGAGTAAAAAAGCTACAGCTTAGTCAGGGCTTCTTCTTTGCTCAAAAGTTTTTGGACTTTATTGTTTTCATCCACTAAAACAATTTTAGGTTGATGCTCCGCTAGCTCATCTTGACTAACTTGGACATAAGAGCAAATGATAACCAAATCACCTTGATTAACAAGGTGAGCGGCAGCACCATTAATACCAATAATGCCCGAGCCTCTCTTGCCTTCGATAGCATAAGTTGTCAAACGACTACCATTGGTAATATCCAAAACTTGAACTTGTTCGTTTTCAACAATACCAACTTCATCCATAAGATCTCTATCGATAGTAATACTACCGACATAATCTAGATCACAAACAGTGACTGTTGCTCGATGAATTTTAGAGTTCAGTATTGTCTTCAGCATTTTCTTCTAATGCCTTTTTTTCTTCCAGCTTCTTTAGTCTTTGTTTATCTGCCCCAGGTAAAATAAAGACTATGATTGATCTTCCAGTCATTTTGCCAGGGACACCATCTGCGGCACCAAATTCAGCCAAATCATTTAAGAATCTATTAGCTAGTTCTTTTGCTAAATGAGAGTGCTGAATTTCTCTTCCTCTAAGAGTTATATTTAGTTTTACCCGCTTACCTTTTTCAAGAAACTTCTTTGAATGCTGAACACGAGTATTGTAATCACCAATATCGATGTTGTAGCGCATCTTTATCTCTTTATAATCACCAGAAGTATTTTTCTTAGTGGTTTTTTCTTTTTTACTTTGCTGGAATTTATATTTTCCGTAGTCAATGATTTTTGCGATGGGTACATCGCCTTTATCTGAGACGACAAATAAGTCAAGACCAACTTCTTTTGCTCGTCTTAAAGCTTCGTCTTTTGAAATATCACCAAGGTTATCACCATTATGGTCAATGACTCTTAATACTTTGGCTCTAATATGTTCATTGAGAGGTATATTTAATCGAGGAGGGCGTCTTCCCTTAAAAAACCTCTTTCCTCCACCTGGCTTTTGCACTTATCGCATTCTACCCTATTTTTGATAGACTTGTCGCTCAAATGCTAGGTATTTGCTGTTTTTTGTTATAGTTGACAATAAGCTTTGCATTTATCATTAGATTCAACCATCGTTTTCCCCTATTTCGCCCTTATAGCGGTACTAATTTATCTGTTTTTTAAGAAGAAATCAGATATCAATAAACTCGAACTATCAGAACTAGAGCTATCGCATAACTTACTACTTTTATCGCAAGAGGTTGCAAATATGGGGCACTGGCATATTGACCTAAAAAATGAAAAAGTCTTTTGGTCAGACCAGATCTATAAAATCCATGGGGTTAATAAGGAGGATTACACACCAAATATAAACTCAGCCATTGATTTTTACCACCCCAGTGACAGGCCATTAGTAGAGAAAATGGTTGATGAAGCACTTGCCCAAAAAAGAGACTTTGAATTTGAACTTAGAATTATGAGACCCGATAACGAGGTCAGATATGTACAATCTAAATCTAAAATCAGCTATGACTCTAATGGTAAGCCCGAAAAAATATTTGGCACCTTTCTTGATGTTACTAATACAAGGCAAACAAGGCTCGACTTAGAGAGAAGCAATAAAGAACTTGAAGATTTTGCTTATATCGCTTCTCATGATTTAAAAGAACCTCTTAGAGGTCTTAACAGCCATATTTATTTTTTGCTCAAAGATCATGCAGACTTATTTGATACTAGTGCCTTTGAGCGTTTTGAGAGAATAAAATCTCTAACTAAACGAATGGAAGATATGATTAACGGTCTACTATATTATTCACGCTTAGGTAATACCGAGCTTGCCTTTAGTCATGTTGATATTAATCAAACCATTGAAGAAGTTCGCGAAACTCTTTTTTTTGATGACAATGCCCAACTTCTGGTTGAAACTAAGTTACCAGTTCTTTTGTGTGACAGAGTAAAAGTTATTGAGCTTTTTAGAAACCTTATCGCAAATGGATTGAAATATAACAACAAAGCGCTGAAAAAGATTTCAGTTGGCTACTATGAAAAGCTCGAAGAAAAGCTTGATGTCTTTTATATCAGAGACAATGGCATTGGTATTGAAAAAGAATTTTTCAATAAAATTTTTGATATTTTTCAACGTTTGCACGGGCGCGAAGACTATGGAGGAGGTACAGGCTCTGGACTGACTTTTGTGAAAAAAATTGTTGAAAGACATGGAGGTGAAATTTGGCTTGACTCAAAGCTCAACGAGTTTTCAGTCTTTTATTTCAGCTTGCCGCAAAGTTGTACTGTGCCTCAAACAAAATTCAGTACAAG
>CAWUIS010000243.1:0-2460 GCA_963922625.1 uncultured Candidatus Melainabacteria bacterium
ATCTTGGATACTTATATCTTCGTAGAAGCAGAGATTGAGAGCTTGTTGCTGTCTCTCTGGTAGGTCTTGAATCCAGGATTCAAGCATTGCTTGGTCCTTTGCTCTATCAAGCTTACGGTCAAGGTTTTCTTCTTTGGCGGCGATATCAAAACCCTCTTCGATTTGATATGCCTGTTTCTTACGGTTAAAGTCAATGGCTAGATTAGAAACTACTCGATAAAACCAAGTAGTAAACTTGGTAGCTTTGTTAGGGTTCCATTTTTTTGGGTCTCTCCAGAGTTTCATAAAGGCCTCTTGAACAATGTCTTCAGCGTGGTTTTTATTACTGACTGTTCTGTAGGCTAGAGCGTAGAATCTCTCAAGGTGCCTATTGACCAGAACATTAAAAGCAGGATGGTGCGCTTGTTGAATAAGCTCAAGAAGAGCTTCGTCACTCAATTGTGTTAATTTACCTTCCAAATTTAATGCCCTTAACAGTCCCCTTTTATACGATAGCTTAAAGTTAGTCCCTCTGAAACGTATATAATGAAAAAATGAAATTACACCTAAGGCTGATTGCTTGCTTGCTTTTTGCATCATTAAGCTCTCAGGCTGCAAAACAGCCGCCCAATATTTTATTTATTGCTATCGATGATCTTAATGACATGATTCCAGCATTAAAACCAAATGTCATAACAAAGACCCCCAATTTGGATAAACTATTTCAAAAAAGCACTTTATTTACTAGAGCCTACGCAAATTCAACTCAGTGTAATCCTTCGCGCTTCTCTTTATTAACAGGACGTCTGCCTAGTAGCACAGGGGTTTACAGCAATCGTTCAGACTCGCTTCTTGTTGCTGATAAATACGAAAACTTGTTTGAATACTTTTCTAGAAACGGCTATAAAACCCTTGGTATTGGCAAGCTATTTCACGGTACACAAAACCAAATAGATGCTTGGGATGAATATTACAGCTTTGAGAAAAACTATCTTGCAAGCCAAAAATCCCACAAAGATCATCCTGTAAACTGGGCTGAAGTTGAGCCAAAGCTTTTTGATATGCGAGATCAAATGCACTCGGAAAAAGCAATGGAATATCTAGCTGAAAAATTTGAGGAGCCTACTTTGCTGGCACTTGGTTTTCATAGCCCGCATATGCCTTGGTATTTTTTGAAAAAACATTTTGAAGAGTTTGACTATCCTTTAAGTAAAATCAAAAAACCTCAAGAGCCTGAGTACGATCTTGATGATGTACCTAAAACAGCAAAAGAATTTGCACGTCAATCAAGCCCGAGTGCTCCCGGCTTTTATCACGAAGCAATTGTCAAAAAACACGAGTGGAAAAAAGCCATCCGAGCATATCTGGTTGGCATTAGTTATATGGATGCAAGACTAGGTGAAGTATTAGATAGCCTTGAAAAAGGTCCCAACAACGGTAATACCATGCTCGTACTATGGAGTGATCATGGCTATCATCTGGGTGAGAAAAAGCATTGGAATAAACATGCGCTTTGGGAAAGTAGCACACATGTACCACTTGCAATCACACTGCCCAAATCAGGACTTGGTGATTTAAAACCTAAAGCACAAAAAGTTTATAAAATTGTAAGTTTGCTCGATGTTTTTCCAACCTTAGTTGACCTTGCCGGTCTCAAAGCACCTGACTACCTTGAAGGCAGAAGCTTAAAAGCCTTGATTGAAGATCCTTTTACAGAGTGGAATAATACAATCTTGACAACCATGGGTTATAAAAACCATTCGGTGAGAACCAGGCGCTGGCGCTACACTCACTATAAAGATGGTGGCGAAGAGCTTTACGACAAGAAATTTGACCCCAGAGAGTTTTATAATATAGAGGATTTGCAAAGCTTGGCTTTTTTGAAAAAAGAATTCAAAAAAATCTTACCTCGTAAAAATGCTAAGCCTGTGAAAGAAACTATTTATACAAACAATGGCAAATAATTTAGGTCTCAATAGAATTTTAATTGTCGGTGCTGGTTTCTCTGGCGCTGTAATTGCCCGCGAGCTTGCAGAGCGTGATGTCCCGGTACATGTCATTGATAAGCGTGACCACATAGCTGGTAACTGCCACACCAAAAGAGACGATGAAACTGGTGTCATGGTGCATAAATATGGTCCTCATATCTTCCATACCGACAATGAAGAAGTATGGAGCTACGTAAAACGCTTTGATAATTTCATGCCCTATGTTAATCGTGTCAAAGTCACTTATAAAGGCAAGGTTTATACTCTACCGATCAATCTTTTAACCATCAATAGTTTTTACGGGAAGTCATTAAACCCAAGTGAAGCTAAAGCTTTTATCGAGGAGATTGCAGATACTAGTATTCAAGAGCCACAAAGTTTTGAAGAACAGGCACTGCGTTTTATTGGTCCTGATCTATACAAAGCATTTTTCTATGGCTACACAAAAAAACAATGGGGACTTGAGCCGCGTGAATTACCAGCGAGTATTCTT
>CAWUIS010000244.1:0-2422 GCA_963922625.1 uncultured Candidatus Melainabacteria bacterium
TGCTGCTTCTAGGACAGCTCTGGATACGGCATTTTCGCTTGCAATTAGTTCTATATTTTCTTGCTGGCGTCTTAACTCTTGCTTAATTAAATTAGAGATTTCAGCGTCATTATCACTGAGTTTGTTATTGAAATAGCTGTCCATGTTTATATTTTACTTCACCTAGTCTATGGAGAGCTTGAAAGGCTAGTCTATTTAGTGGAGTCTTAAGCTTGGTGAGGCGTCAATAATACTATTATCTATGGCACATGCAGACGTATTCACTAAACTTTCTAAACAATCGAGCGGGGATAGAATCGATTACGAGCCTGTTAAAACCGAGATGAGGTCTTCAAAGTCCTCTGGTCTTGATAAGCGTACCCGTGAAACTATTAAGGTTATGGGCGAGCAAATTGTTGAGCTTAGAGAAATTGTTGAAAAACAAACCGAGACTATCATCAAACTAAAAGATCAAATTATTGATTTGAAAAATAAAAACCACGAGCTTGAGGGTAACCAAAGAATGACCCATATTGATCAAAAAGATTTGGCTCATCAATTAAGGCTTCTAAAATCTGTTGTTAATAGTGAGCAATTTGTGCAAACAAAATCTCACGCCATTGAGGATATTGAAAGAAAATTTATCAATAACTACGAAGAAAATACAATAATGCAAAAAGCACCAGAGCCAGTTAAAACTCCAGTGGCTACTGTAAGACCAGAACCTGAAGAAGCTCCAACAAGATCTCCAGAATCTATCGCTAAAGAATTTATTTTTGGTAGGATGCCAAAACTTTTGAATCTAGACTAAAATCCAGCGGGGATTGAGTCTTGAGGATTTTGCAGTTTTCTTTGTATTTCCTGCATCTCTAGTAGTTCAGCTTCCTGCTGTGCAGCGTATTCTTGGTATTGTTGCTCTAACAAATCTTTGTCTTTTTTCTCAAATAATTTAGGCACGACATTAAACGGACTGGTATAGAGGCTATCGTCAATGCGAACCTTTGATCGATTACCATCAGAAAAACTAATTTCAAGGAAATGCGCTCGCTTTTTGATTTCGTCTTTGAAAATATTTGATTGTTTATAGAAAAATAGTTGGTTGTAGATATGTTTTTTCTCTGTGAACATATCGTAAGCCTGTGTCGGATTAAACTGAACGGTTATTTGCTCAGCACTGTGATTAACTTCTGTTTTCACCTGAAAAGGTTTTTCATAAACTGGACTTTGTTTTTTTTTAGGAGCTTCTGCAATCCAAATGATATTTTCAATTGCACGTGGATTGCTTTCGTTTTTGGTATTGAAAATACTAATAAAATCTTGCTCTCTGGGAATGTAAACGGCAAGAGCAACTTCATATTCTTGCTCTTTTTCGTTTAGCTGTTTTTTGATGACAAATTCTTCATTGATAATGAATTCAGGCTCTTTTGCCTCTTTTTTTTCCTTGGAAAAAATCCAAAATGCTAAGCAAGAGCTTTGACTCATGACAGCAATTAGTACAACTACAAAGGCTTTTTCTAATAGTTTAGGCATTAATTCACAATATTAACATTATTTAATTAATGTATTGATGGATCTAGGCCGATAGATCTATATGAGGTTTGTAGATCTTTTTGGATCTATCGAGGGGAGAGGAAAATTTTTGTACGTTTACTAATTGCGTTGAGCGTTTTGCTTTGTACTGGCCTGCAATTACCTACTGAGGCTGCTAAGGCTAGATTTACTCGTCTCAAAAACAAGGCAAAATTTAAAACTGTTTTAGACAAGAAACTCAAGCGGGTTAGATATTTTGACGATGAGATTATTGTCAATTTTAAAAAAGGTACTCGCAAGTCGGTTATTAAAAGATACATGCTGACTAATGACCTTGAATTAAAAAGAAAGTTAGGTAAATTTAGCTACAGCTTTCATGTGCATAGTCCCGATAGCGATGATACTGGAGCTGCAATTGCTTTGGTTGAAAATGAAGGCGTGAAGCCATCTGGTTATGGTGAGGATGAAGAATTAAAAGCAGCTCTTTTAAGCGTTGACCTTGATGAGTATAGAAATATAAATTTAGGACGTGCTCAAAGAGCTGGCAATCGAAATAGACGTAAAAGAAAAAAAGCAAGGTCAGCAGCAAAGCAAGAGATGTTTGATGAACAATGGTACCTAGACAATAATGGGCGTAATGGTGTTAAAAGCGGTGCTGATATCAATATCCAATCTGCTTGGGATATGAGCAAGGGTGCAGGCATTAAGGTTGCTGTCATTGATACTGGCTTTGATCTTGATCATAGCGATATAAACTATGCAGGTCCTGCTTATGATGTTGTTGAAGATGATGCTGATCCAAGCGCTCCAGTTAAATCAAAAGAGAATCATGGAACTGCTGTTGCGGGGATAATCGCTGCAAAAGATGATGGTACTGGCGTTGTAGGTGTTGCTCCTGAAGCGCAAATTATTC
>CAWUIS010000245.1:0-2420 GCA_963922625.1 uncultured Candidatus Melainabacteria bacterium
GGCATTATCATAGCGCAGACTGGATTGATTTTTACTTTGATCAAGCTCTTTGGATAAATTATCAAAGGTCTGTAAACATCAAATAAAAAGTGCCTAATATGAATGAATATAGGAAAACGGTTGTGTTAGGCATACTCAAACCAGATAAAAAATGAACATCACAATCAGTAAGCATTACAAATTTGTCCCAATAAGTGAAGTGGAATACTTCAAGGGAAGTTTGAATTGAAAGTCAGTATAAAGCTCAAAATACCAGCTAGAATATCTATTTTCGCACTCCTAGATGGAAAAAATCCCTGAAATAGAACCGAAAGTCTCCAAGAGCCAAGAGCCAAACGCTAAAAGCGAAATCATTAAAGACGATGAAATTGATTTGATAGAACTAATCAAAGTCATTTGGTCAAAAAGGTGGTTTATCGCTAAAGTAACTAGTGTTTTTGTAGCTTTAGGGTTAGTCATTGCGTTTACTTCACCTGAAGAGTACACAACCTCATCTACGCTGATACCTGAAGCTGCCGGAGAGGAAGGTAATCTTGGAGGGTCTTTAGGTGGGTTAGCTTCATTGGCAGGGGTAGATCTTGGGAGTCTTTCCGGCGGAGTTTCTCAAACGATCAATCCGGCACTTTATCAAAGTGTCTCCCAAAGCACCCCATTTCTTATGCAATTAATGAATGAAGAATACTACTTCTTTGAGGTAGGTGATACTATTTCTGTGTATGAATACTTCATGGAGCACAGTAACAGTAGTTTGTTTCAAAAAGCTCTAGCCGTGCCAGGCACCATCATTGGGTTCATTTTAGGTAAAAAAGAAAAACTAGCATCTACAGGGAGTGACTCTACCACTTTGCTTATCTCGAAAGAGCAGCAGGGAGTTATGGAGATTTTGAAGTCTAGAGTTTATGTTGAAATGGATTGGGAACTTAATATTGTGACCATTCAAGTTGAAATGCAGGACCCGGTAGTGGCGGCCAAAATGGTTACTTTCACTAGGGACTACATAACAGAATACGTAACAGAATATTCCACATCTAAGAGTCAGCAGCGACTTAGCTCAATTGAAAAACAGTACCTGGAGCGAAAAGCTGAATTTGAGATGATTCAATTGAAATTGGCATCTTTCAGAGATAGAAATCAAAATGTGACCACTGCGAGAGCTCGTTCTGAAGAGGAGCGTTTGCAGTCTGAGTACAACCTGTCATTCAATATTTTCAATCAGATTTCTCAACAAAGAGAAGCTGTTAAATTACAAATAGAGGAAAATACACCTGTTTTTACCGTGTTAGAGCCTGTCAAAGTACCTGTGGAAAAAAGTAAGCCAAAAAGACTGTTTATATTAATTCTAGCAGGGCTTTTTGGAGGCATAGTTGGAACTGGCTGGGTGACAATAAGATTCACTCCACTTCTAAATGCTTGACTGGTTTCGTTTTAAGTGACTTGAATAGGAGATTGTTAGATAGGATTAATATATTACAGCTTGGGGGATTTAAAAAATATCTTAAAAACACTCTATGGCTTGTTTTCGGGAAATTATCCAAGTTGAGCATTAGCCTGGTTGTGGCAGTATGGGTTGCAAGGTATTTAGGTCCCGTTCAATATGGGATGTATAACTACGCTTTTAGTTTTGTTGCTCTATTCATACCGATCGCGTCTTTAGGGCTTAATCAGTTAATCGTCAAAGAGCTTGTTAAAAACCATAATAATTCAAATTTGATTCTTGGGACTAGTTTTGCCCTTAGGTTTTTAGGCGCACTAATTGCAATATTTGTGATAATTCTTTTGTCTTTGTTTTTTGAAGAGACTCAAAGCTTCTATCTGATTGCAATCATTTCTTTAATTATCGTTCTGCAAAGTTTTAATATCATTGATCTTTTCTGCCAAAGTCATGTGGAAAGTTCGTACGTTGTAAAAGCTGACTTCATAGTGACGATTGTTATAGGTATTACAAAAATCGTTCTCGTACTCCTTAAAGCACAACTTATATTTTTTGCGTGGGCCTTAGTTTTGGAAAATCTATTTCTGTCGATAGCATATATTTTTATTTACAGAGTAAATCTACAACTAGAGCTGAGAGACTGGAATTTTAAGTTTGGGTTTGCGAAGAGTCTTTTTCTTCAATCTTGGCCATTAATGTTTGCAGGTCTAGTTATTTCCATCTACATGAAAATTGATCAAATAATGATTAAAAATATTGTATCCTCTTATGAAGTTGGTCAGTATGCTGCCGCGGTAAAAGTGAGTGAAATATGGTATTTTTTGCCCATGCTGATTACCGCCTCCCTGTTTCCTTCAATCATAAAGTCTCGAGAAGTAAGTGATGAATTGTACAAAAAAAGAATGGGAATGCTGTATGCTTTTATGTTTTGGCTAGCGGCATTTATTGCAATAATAGTTACACTCAATTCTAGTACTATAATAGCATT
>CAWUIS010000246.1:0-2418 GCA_963922625.1 uncultured Candidatus Melainabacteria bacterium
CACGAATAATTTCACAAAGATACTCAGCCCTAAACCTTGGGTGTGATCTACCACCGGGATACCTGGCTATAATTTTAGCTTTTTCTGCTTCATCAAGACGAACGTTATCATCAATTGTATACTTGAATAATCTGCCTCTTATGTCGGCGGGCTCAACAAATAATTTAATAAACTCGTGTTCCGGGTTTTTAGGATCGGGAGTTGATGACAGTAACCCTCTACCACCAGTCATGGTTGTAGTCGGAATTAAAACTGAGTACACTACTTCCTCTAGGTCATCACAGAAACCGGCCTCATCGACCATCCAAAGATCACAGGTACCACCACGAATATTGTCATAGTTTTGATTATCTGATCCTGCAGCTTGAATTTCGCTACCGTTTTTAAATCTCCAAACTTTTTCGCCTTCCTTCCATTCAGGCTTGATATCTGGCGGACAATCTGCTAGAATAACATTCATGTTCTTGTTTAGAATGTTTTTAACCATTTTAAGTTTAGGTGTAACAAACTTAACTACCGCATTTGGTTTTTTTAAACAAACTTCTGTGGCTAAAACTGATAATAGGAATGATTTACCGGTTTGGCGAGCGATAAGCATTGTAGTGATATCATCACTATCGTCATAAAACTGATCGTATATCTTTTTTTGAAGAACGTCTAGTTTCCACTTCAAAAGGCCTTTACGCCATAAGATATCTCTAGCTTGTTTTGGACTTGTTTCGTTTTTTGACTGGGGTTTCTTCTTGGGCACTTTCTGCAATCCTCAATAACTCTGCATCAGATATTTGTGCTGGCAGAGTTTTATGTTCGGCATTGATTGTGCTTTTATCATCAAGTAGCCGTTTATTCTTTACGTGCAAGTCAAGTTGGCGACATTCATCTATTGATAATAGTCTTTCTCTTGATATTGCTTGTAGACGCATAATTTGCATGTCCATGATTTCTTGTTCAGGTGATATTTCTAATTTAATTAATTTCTTTTTATCTAAACCGTTTAATCTATCAACTTCAGCAAGTAATTTAGTCACTGTATCTTTTAGTGCTTTATTTTCTTTTTTTAGTTCAGCAACCTGTAATTCTAAAGCTGCTTCAGCTTTAAATTTATCACCTAAAGTTTTTGTAGACATTAGAAATACTTCTTATCTGGATTAGTCACTTTTGCCATGTTAGCGCGACTAAGTGCATTTTTAATTTCTTGAATTTCAGCTTTTAGTTCGGCATCAACTGGTCTAGGTTGCAATAATTGCATACGCATTTTGTAACCACACAATCCAGCAAGACACGCAATAACTAAAGCATCTGGATATCCTGCACCGATAGCTAGTAGCTTTATTAGGTAAGCCAAAAATGCCAATGCTGCATAATTTAATTGGATAGATTTTAATTTTTCTATCATAATCCCTCACGATATTTTATATAACAAAAATTGATATTAAGCGTGACAGCCATGTAATACGGTTATATCCCAGATGGGCCATGCTCCTTGCTTATATATCTCAATAATATTTGTTAAAAACATTATCTCATTCTGAAACGTAATTGTCAATAATTTACTTGAAAAAGTTAATACATAATGATATAATACATTATGCGTTTTTTACTATTATTACTATTTTTTGTATTTTCACAATATGCCGAAGCTACCGTAAAAGTTGCAGTTGTTGATACCGGCTTTAATTTTAAATTATCAAACAAAGTAAAACTTTGTCCAGGACAACTTCATAAAGATTTTAGCGACTCAGGAACAGTCGATGACGTAAATGGTCACGGAACTAATGTTGTTGGTCTTATTTCTAAAAATTTAAAAAATGTGGACTATTGCATAATTATCGTAAAATTTTATCATAAAAGCTATGCATCTATACCTCAGCTACTACGAGCGCTACATTATACAACATTGCTTAAGCCTGATTATGTAAATTTGAGCCTAGGTGGCTTTAGTTACAGTTACGGTGAGCATGTTTTAATTTCGACACTCTTAAATCAAGGATCTAAGGTTGTTGTTGCTGCAGGAAATGAAGCCATGAATTTAGATTTGTTTTGTGGTTGGTATCCAGCATGTTACGATCAAAGATTATTTGTTATTGGTAATAAATATAACCATACTGCGAATCATGGAAAAATAGTCGATAAGTATATTGATGGAAATAAAAAAACTGGACTAGGTGTTACGATGTCTGGTTCTAGTCAATCAGCTGCGATATATACAAACCAACTACTAAGGAGTCTTGGTGAATAAAAAACAATTTGATAAAATTATTGGCTCGATTATGTCTTGTAAAAGTCAAGATCAAATTAATGTTTGTCACAATTGGGTTAACAATTTAAACGAACTTTACAACTTTAGTAGAAAACAAAAATATGAACTTAATGAAACTTTTATCCTGGAAAAACTTAGAAAGTTTAGCTATACTTAAT
>CAWUIS010000247.1:0-2409 GCA_963922625.1 uncultured Candidatus Melainabacteria bacterium
TTCAAGACTTCTTCTAGTCTTTCTCCAACCCTGCTAGCCACTTGATCTGGATCAAAAGGGATCTCATGCAAGAACCTGGATCAACTTAATGCCCATGCTATACTTTTAGACCTTGAGTATTATTACAACCAACTCTATTCCAGAATACAACGCCAAGGTATTATTTTTACCTAATGGTGCTAAACAAATAATTCCTACAGTATCTACAGTATCTACAGTAGTGGAAGAGACTTTTGGATTAGACAAGGCTCCAAAGCAATGGAATGAAGCTGATTCAGGAGTATTTGAAGATGGATTAGTACCAAGGATTCCTCATAAAACAATAAGGTTTTTAAGAAGCAGTTCAGATCAAGACAATAGCATGGAGCTTTATGGACAAAGCTCCAGATTAATAAATGGACTAATTGCTAAGCTTGATAAGTTCAACTCAGCAAAAGCCTCAATATTTTTCAGAGAACTTTTTAGATTTAACAAGCCTTATTACGTTAACGAATTTAGCTTCAAAGCAAACAAATATCGAGGTGACAGACAAATGCTACACCCTGTAAATTTAAAGCAAGCTCAACACGAATTTCATCAGCTTTTGGATGACTTGATTAGCAAAATCAACAGACCAGATTGTGGTGACCATCTCAGAAACAATATCTTACGAGTTATATACAATGCTGAAACCTATTTTTATAACTATGATTGGACACAACACGATCAAAAACTCACTGAAATTTTCAAGAACTCCACTAACGATTTAACTAATGTATTTTTAGAACAATACTTCAAAAAACGTTTTGACAGCTTAGATGATGGAGTCAAGCAGATACTATTAAACTCACTAGAATCCAAGAATAGAATGTCATCAGACTTAGCCTATCTATTAATTGACAGCATGCAAGCGCCTCAGCAAAACCATAGTCAATTTTTAAAAGAACTCAGCTCCAAGACAGTCGATGAAATTATCAACGATATTGATAATTTAAGTCTTCGAGCCTGCAACACAGCAAACTTATCAGACCTAGAAATCAATGATGAAAAATTTGGCTTTGAAATAGAGCTAAAAAGTATGGTAAATGAATATCATGAAAACTCACAAGATTCATTTAGGTCAATATTGAGCTTAACCAATTCAGATCAATTCTTTGAACAAACCATAGACTATCCATTTGTAGAATTCCAGACAAAAGGTGGCTTTCATATAAATCCAAAAATAAGCTTAAAATTGATCAAATTTGTCAAAAATTTACAAAGCCACCCTGAGCTCAATTATTTCGAAAGTCAACACCTGCATTTAGATTGTACTCAAGATCAAATAGATAGCGTAATCTCTGGTAAAAGAGGCAGAGTAAAATGTATTCAAGACAATATTCTTGGGCTTAGAAGCCATAGAGAGCCTAAAAACAACGGACAGAGGACTTTTCAAATTGCAGACAATAATAGATTTGATCAATCAAGAAGAAACAAGGCGACAAGAGCACAAATTAATAATAATCAAGAAATAGAATACTCTTTTGAAGCGTCAACAATGCTTGATAAATTAATTGCAAGCAACGCCATCAAATCATTTGAATTCCAAGAGCTAGATCTCAATGATCCTGAGATAAAAAAACATCTAGAGAAAATTGATTTTTTAGAAACCGAGTCATTTGAGAACAATGAAGATTATTTCCAAAAAAAGGAAAATTTTAAACTGGCTGTCTATCTATATCTTGCTAAAAAAAATCATAGAACCGAAGCACTAGCATCTATACTCAGGCTATACAGAAGTAAATCACTTCCAGATTTAAATGAAGCTTTTTATTTTCGTGTTAAAGATACATTTGGCACAAACCCTATTAACAAAATTATAGATACATTAGTTCAGAACAATAAAGGACAGAACGGGTATGATTTAAATGCAGAAATACTGAAAAAGGCGCTTACAAACAGTCATTTTTTTTACCTCAGGATCAATAGCTTAGAACCAGAAAACCTTGATTTAATAAAGAAACTTGATAAAGTAATTGGACATGAATTCATTAGCTTATCTGCGATATTTAATGATTTAATAGCGAGCAGAGAGCAAATATTATCCACAAATTTTATAGATGTATTTTTGGGTCTTAATAATCAGGTGTTTATGAACAGACTTTTTAAAGGAATTATGAATTCTAAATCTTTAACAGCAAGGGACAAAATTGACTTTTATAGTAAGATCCTAAACCAGAATGAAAAAATTGCAAAACAATGTTATTTAATTTTATCTAAGGCTTCTACTCAGGATCTATTAAAAACTAAATTTTACCTAGATAATAACCTGGATATGGAGATTAAATTATTACTAGCGAAATTCTGCAATCAAGATATAAAATTAAGCTCTGAAGCAACAGAACAAATATTCAAAAAGAATATTAAAACTGATCTTATAAAAGTACTATG
>CAWUIS010000248.1:0-2392 GCA_963922625.1 uncultured Candidatus Melainabacteria bacterium
ACTTCAGTACAAGAAACAAGTCAAAAAAATTGATGATATTAAAGTTATTACTATCCTTCATATCGGACATAGGTCCGATGTCTACGAATAATTCAGGCTAAAAAAATGCCCCACCCTTAGTCGACTATTTCCGCAACTTTTTGGGTGAATCTCAAACAGCTAGCTTAGTAAAAGGTCCGATATTTCAAGATCATTTGAACTGGAAAACTATGATTGCATATTCTGGTTAGTTTTAATTCTTAAAAAGATATAGCCAAGAACATGAATTAAGAATTTTTATCAAAAATTAAAAACGTGCCTGCTGACATCGTCAAAACACCGATCCCTAAGAAAAACATTGTCATGAAAAGACCTTGCCCATAATGTAAATACACCCTGCTGAGTAAGTATATTTCTATGGTTAAGGCAAGGTTAATGGCACGCCACAATGGATTATTTCAGCAACTTTTCAGATGGGTTTGAAGTTGAGATGGTGCTGATTCGTAAGTTTGCAAATAGGATTGCTTAACAAAGAGAAGAGTATGGATATTATTTTATGTTTTTTTGTAAATCTGCAGCTTGGGAAATTACTACACCTCCAGAATTTTCCGTACTTACCACCTCGTTTTTTCAAAAGAGCGTTACATTCTGGACTTCTTTGCCTTTTTCACGATTTAATATCTTTTCATTGTTGAATTGACACAGTTTTCATTACATTTAAATAGATATTTCATAAATGCAATAATTAAACTAATAAGGACTTAGTTGTACTTGAAAATAAGTTTTGAACAATCTAAAAAATTAAGTAATACAACAGAGCTTGAAAAAAAAAGACTCGTTGTTCAGAAAATTTTAAGCTTGCTAGTCAGTCAATCGGAATTTGTTGATACCTTTGTAATGGATGGCAACAATGATTTCAAAAGTCCTATCAAAGATTTAAGTCCAATCTGCATGAATATAAATAGTAACGTTTATGCGATTAACCTTTTACTGCAAAGAACTATATGCTTTTCAAATGAATGCTTAATGCTTAGTAGATCAGTCATTGAAAAAGTAATTAATTTATGTTATTTACTGACATCTCCTCCAAAAGAACTTGATGCATATCTTAAGCACGGACTCGCTCATAGTTATTCCTCTAGATCACAAGTATTCAAATCAGGTGAGCACATAATTCGATTGGTAAGATCTGATTATATCCGTCCTAACAAGGCAAGCAATGATATTAAAGTAGCTTTTGAGGCATTTGAAAAAAATGGGGGAGGTCTTTTAAATAATTGGACAGACAAAAAAAGAGAGCAAATGATTGATTTAATCCCCAAATCTTTTATAGATAAAAATTTATTTCACTTTGCGCACAGCTATATCTACGACCAAGCTTCCCAATCAATTCATGGAACTAATTATGGTTGCCTTTCTTTTACTGGAATATTTGAAAATGGTTTTACAAATGGAATTGAATTGGAGACCAACTTACACTCTAAGGCTTTTATGACTTTATTTTGTATGTCATATTCTATAAACCAAGTGATTAAGTGTCTATATCACAAAGAGAAATCACTTTCCGTTGAATTACCTGAATTGTTGAGAACATACGAAAAGTTTAATAAGCAAACTATTAATTTACTTTATGAATTTGTCCGAGAAACTAAGGAAGAAAAATGATGTTTTTGAAAATTACTTCGATGCTTATTGTCGTCAGTGCATTTATAGCCTTCTTAACACTTATTCTCTCTAAAATGTTAATGAAGTATCAAGAAAAGATTCTTGTTTATAAAACCATAAAACAAGCTTTACCTAATTTTTTCCAAACACCTCCCTATATATCAATGCCATTACCTTTAAGGTTCGCCAAGATTATGGAGCTATTCCATGCAGCAGAGCTGTTTGGGAATAGAGACATAGCTAAAATATATCCTGTTTATATTAAAGCACTAGAAAAATATCACCAAGGTTTAGAAGATAAACTGGAAGATATTAGGCTTAAAGAACTTTATACTGAATTGGCTAATCAGACTATGATCATAGAAGAGTTTATCAACAAGAACATTTAAGCATCTTATCTCAGATATATAACAGGTTTAAATTGCAACAATCTCAAATTAAGAGAGAATGCCCATGAATTATTTCAGCAACTTTTTGGGTGAATTTTAGTTGATATGGTGGTGATTAGGAAGTTTGCGGAGAGGGTTGCTTGAATAATCTTTTACTCAGTACTTCCACAGACAAGAGAGAAAATGATTCATTAACTATTTTGGCTTCTTATTCTAATAGCTTCTTCAACAGCAGCAGCTAAATTGTTTGAAATCCAAGCATATTGCTGTTTACTATCGCTACCCACAGGAGTGTAACACTTAACGATAGAAGATAACTTTCTACCTGTATTGTTATAGCCAATAAAATCAAAAGGGTT
>CAWUIS010000249.1:0-2345 GCA_963922625.1 uncultured Candidatus Melainabacteria bacterium
CTACTTCAGGTAATTCAGGCATAAGAACAGAATACTACACAAACTTAACCTTGAACGAGGGTTTTCCAGGTTGAACATGCCAAGAAAATTTGCTATTATAATTATTATTGATTCAAAACAAATTTTCAAGTCCCTTTCGGGGCTTTTTTTGTGTCTATTTTTGAAAAGAAACTATTCTCTTTGCCATTCCACCAAAAATAAAGAAATGAGCTGGCATCAACATATACCAGTAGATTCTGCCCCATAAGCCATAAGGTCTAAAAGTAGCTCTCTGGGTCAAGAAATTTTTGCCATCTTTCTGGTCAAGCTTAAACTCCAGCCAAGCCTCTCCTGGAAGTTTCATTTCAGCAAACAAAACCAAGTGCCTATTATTGTCATCGGCCACCAAAACCCTCCAAAAATCTAGAGCATCCCCAGGCTTCAAGCGCGTATCTTCCCGGCGCCCACGGCGCAAACCAACGCCGCCAAAAATCTGGTCAATCATGCCTCTAATGCTCCAAGCCCAGTCCCAGTAATACCAGCCACGCTTACCACCTATCATCCAGACATTGTGCTTGACTTCGCTAATTTCACGCGTGAATTCAACCAGTCTCTCATCAAACAAACAGCCAAATTTAGGCACCTCTATCTCAATAAACTGCCGCGTTATATTAGTAGACATTTCATTGAAAGCATCTTTCCAACTTGAAATCACAGAATTTTTTGAAATTACTGAAAACGCTCTTTGCAAAGCAATTTGATAAGGAAAACATTGAATAGGAACTATTTTTTCGATACCTCGTTTTTCAACGATAACCTCGTTTTTGAGACTATCAACCAAGTTTTTAGCCAAAGTGTAATTGGTTGAAGTTATAAAATTAAGCCAAAAAGCAGAAATCCCAGGTGCAATTAGCTTAACTGGCAGCATAATTCGAAAAAGCTTTCTAGCTTCGGCATAGCCAATAAGCATCTCTCTATAACTCAGCACATCAGGGCCACCGATATCAAAAACTTGATTAAAAGCTTCCTCTTTCATGACAACACCAGTGAGATAGTCAATAACATTTTTGATTGAAATTGGCTGACACTTAGTTTCAAGCCACTCTGGTGTCAGCATTATTGGTAGCTTTTCAACTAAGTCTCTTATGATCTCAAAACTAGCGCTGCCAGAGCCAATAATAATGGCTGCCCGAAGAGCAGTCAGTGCAAAATCACCTTTCTCAAGTACATGCTCAACTCGCAATCTTGAGCCAAGATGCCTTGACAGCTCCTTAGCGTTACAAATACCGCTTAAGTAGATCAGCTGTTTTAAATTAGTATCTTTAACAGCCTTGACAAAATTTTCTGCACATTCTATTTCAAGGTCGGTAAAATCTTTTCCTCCAATAGCCGTCATGGAATGAACTAGGTAATAAGCTACATCTATATCTTTTGGTATCGAGCTTAAAGTATTTGGCTTGAGCAAATCTCCTTGAATTACAGAAAGCATTTCTCGCTTGCGGTGCTGAACAGAAGTCATGAGAGGCTCACCGCCGATATCATCAACAGCACTAATTTCAATACCTTCTGGTTCTAAAAAGAACTTAGACTCATCAAAACGCTCAAGATCTCTTACTAAACATACAACCTCGTATCCCAAATCGAGCAAAGAGCCAATCAATCTTTTACCGATATAACCATTTGCCCCTGTAACCAAGACCTTCATAGCTACTATTTTCCACTATTTCTGACACATTAAGAGCTAAATTCCTAACTAGTGTAATTTAGGGGAGTGTCGCCGAATCCCTGTTTTTTTAGTGAAATATAAATTCAGAAACAAATGCACCGGGACTCATCGAAACTCCCATCAAGCAAACCAAAATCAAGAATCTTAAAGTCATAGTTATAGTCTATGTTTGCTTGATTTTTTTGTATGGGCGTAGTTTCCGCCAAACTTTAACAAATGATCAAATATTAAGACCTTCACTTTGTGCATTAAGTTTGGCGACACGCCCATTATGCTTGGTAACATAGCAAAGTGTCTAAAGATCCTGTCATAGTATGGTTCAAAAATGATTTGCGGATAGCTGATAATCCTTGCTTAATCGAAGCCATTAAAAATCAAGAGCAAGTGCTGCCTGTCTTTATTTGGGACCCTGAGGCTGAAGCTCCATGGCAACCAGGTGCTGCCTCTAGACTCTGGCTACACCACAGCTTGGAAAAACTTGATAAAGACCTTCAGGGTAATCTTGTCTTGATGCATGGCAATAGTGAAAAGTGCATCCAGCAAATTATCAAAGATACTAATGCCAGTAAAATTTATTGGTCATATCGCTATGAACCTAAACTTTACCAAAGAGACCA
Organism: uncultured Candidatus Melainabacteria bacterium; assembly: GCA_963922625.1. Lineage (GTDB taxonomy): Bacteria > Cyanobacteriota > Vampirovibrionia > LMEP-6097 > LMEP-6097 > CAWUIS01. The sequence goes on from CAWUIS010000249.1 coordinate 2,323, forward strand.
AAGCTTAAAAAACCAACTAAATA
>CAWUIS010000250.1:0-2337 GCA_963922625.1 uncultured Candidatus Melainabacteria bacterium
AAGACGTTTTGAACGGCGAGTATGAAGTCAATAACGAAAACCGTATCGATGATACTTATAAGCCAAATATTCCTGGCTATAAGCCAAAAGTTAAGGGCAACTCTAAACAAATTGCACTTGCTGCTGAGAAAATTTTAAAAGCAAAGCGTCCGGTTGTTTATGCTGGTGGCGGTGTGATTGCATCTGGTGCTTCAAGCTTATTAAAAGAGCTTTGTGAGTCTTGTAATTTACCTGCAACAACAACGCTTCAAGGTATTGGTGCTATTCCTCATAGGCATCCTCTTTTTCTTGGCATGCATGGTACCGCTTATGCTAATTATTCTATTTACAACTCAGATCTTTTGATTGCTGTAGGAGTACGTTTTGACGATAGGGTTACCGGGAAAATTGAGAGCTTTGCTCCTGATGCTGAAGTTATTCATATTGATATAGATCCAGCTGAAATTGGTAAAAACCGTGAGATGCGTGAAGTTATTGATGTACCAATTGTGGGAGATGCTTCAATAATTCTCAGAGAGTTGATTGACCAAATTAATCACCGTAAATCAGACACAAAAGAGTGGCTCAAAAAAATCCAAGAATGGAAAGATGAGTATCCTCTTGATCATGATCCAATCGCTGAAGATTTAATTAGCCCTCAACATGTTTTTAAGGAGCTACACAAAGCCCTTGGTGACAAGGTTATATACTCGACAGATGTTGGTCAACATCAGATGTGGGCAGCACAACACTCACATATCGACCACCCTAACCAATGGCTTACAAGCGGTGGTGCTGGAACTATGGGTTATGGTTTACCAGCAGCAATGGGAGCTGCAGCAGCTGTTAAGGATCTTGAGGGCAGTGATAACCCAAGACGAGATGATTATGTCGTTAATATAAGTGGTGATGGTAGTTTCCAGATGTGCCAGCAAGAATTAGGGAGTTTAAAAGCCTACAACTTAAAAGTTATAAACTGTATTTTCAATAACAACAATTTAGGTATGGTGCGTCAATGGCAAGATCTCTTTTATGAGAAAAAATACTCTCATGTTGATCTGAAGCACGGTAGCCCTGATTTTATTAGACTTGCAGCTGCCTATGATTTAAAAGCCTTTAGACCACAAAGCCGTGCTGATGTAGCTGATGTTATTAAACAAGCTGTTGAAGATGAAGAGACAGTTGTCATTGATTTTCCGATGGCATATGAAATGAATGTTTGGCCTATTGTGCCTCCTGGCGCTTCTAACATGGATATGATGGGAGTTGATTCTTGTACTCTGACTTCTGGACGCCGCGATATTGAAAAGATCCAAGAAAATGATTCTAGAGATCTAGGAGACTATGGCTGGGAGCAAGTCTAAGAGCTTGTTAACTATTGAATCTAGCTTAGATTTAGATTATTAAGAGTTTTTTTAGACTCTATGAACTTTTCTTTATGCTTGTCAACTTTGTGAATTAATCGCCATAAGCTTATAATCACAAAAATAAACATGGCAACTAGTGATAGGTCATAATCAAGACTGAGCATTTTTATTATCCAAGATTCCTAAAATATTTGAAAACATGGTACACCCAATTGCAAAACTCATCACGGCAAAGTATATTACGCCGGCATGTGGTCTATAAGAAGCTTCAATCATGATCTCTCTTACAATTATACCCAATGGTAACCAGAGTGTAATACCAATATATTTGTAAAACCAAATTATAAATTTCTGATTTTCATCTAGCATGCTCTAATTCTGACTAACTATGTACAAAATTAAAAGAGGTTACAATGACTCTAATAATATGATCTTTGAATTTTATTACCTAATAAAATCAAGTCTAGAAGTCTCTTTAATATCGCTGAAAATCCCTTTATTATAGGCATGGTTACCATTAATAAAAACATGCTCTACTCTAGACTTGAATTCTGTGTTTTCAAATGGTGACCAACCACATTTATACAGAATATTGTCTTTCTCAACTTTCCAGGCTGCATCTAAATTGACAAGGGTCAAATCAGCAAAGTAGCCTTCTCTTAAAAAACCACGCTTATTAATCTTGTATCTCAATGCTGGGTTATGACAAGCTTTTTCGACAATTTTTTCAAGACTAAAGACATTTTGGTGATAAAGTTCGAGCAATGCAACTAGTGCGTGTTGCACTAGAGGACCGCCTGCTGGGCATTGTAGGTAATTCTCTTGTGATTTTTCTTCTAATGTGTGTGGAGCATGGTCTGTGGCAATTATATCTATGCGGTTTTCGTTGACAGCTTTGCGTAATGCTTCTCTATCTGCTTTTGTTTTGTCTTTAGATTTTAAACACTTTCTAATGCATTGTGAAGCAATTTTTATTGCTTATTACGCAGTT
>CAWUIS010000251.1:0-2320 GCA_963922625.1 uncultured Candidatus Melainabacteria bacterium
CCTACCCTTACAAAATTACTAAAACTTTAATTAATACGAGAATGCGTTAGCCCTGAGCGTGCTTCTTAAATCTGCCAATTAATTTATTTATTGATAGCTGCACAATCTTTTTATCTTGTCCTATATTCTCGTTATTGATATGAGTTGTTCTTGCGCAGAATTTAAGTAATGATAGAATATCTCTTGCATGATGCAATTGTGCCTTGTTACCTGGAAATTCATCGACAGCTTTCTCAACAATTTTTGTTAACCTACCATGATCGACTAAGTTTCTTGACTGGTTGTCTGCCGTTTGAATACTAAGATTACCATTTAGATCTTTATTAGGAATATTGTCCTTTAATGCCCCTAAAAAATCATTAACTAATGTATTTTCAACACTACTGCCTATCATTACCATGTTTAAGTCTCCTTGTTTATGATAATTACAAGTTTAATATAAGCTACGTATGAATCTATTCTTTCTTATATTTTCTACATGAAAATAATGTTACTTATTGAATAAAGCTTCATATATTATGCAATAAGCTGTTTCATCTTATTAATTTTAGACTTTAGGCTCGAGTCAATGACTTTACCAGAGAGCTTGATTTTAGAACCTGCAAGCAGCTCTTCATCAACTTCATTTGTTAATAAAACTTCTTTATGGAAAATCTTTTCAAGTTTTTGTTTGACCACGCTTAAGCTCGCTTCATCCATAGCAGCTGCACTATAGACATGAGCTTTCTCTATACCTTCATTTCTAAAGAAACACTCTTGGTAAGCCTGATGAATTTCAGTAGCAATAGAAGTTCTTCTTTTTTTGATAAGAAGTTTTAACGTGTTTAAGCTTAAAATATCAATTTTGTCAGCGAAAAGCTCAGTTACAATTTTGATTTTTTCTTCAAGCTTAATGCCAGGTCTTAAAAGAAAGTTTTTGAATTCATCTGATGCTGCAATCGTCTCTTTGATTAGTGCAAGATCTTCAATGATTTTTTGACCACGAGCTCTGTCACCAGCTACTTGGCTAGCAAGTGCTTCAGCGTATTTTTTTGTAACTAAGGTCTCTTTTTGCTTTGACATTAATAAGCTCCTGAAACTTTTTCAAGGTCTTGCTTCAGTTTACTTTGAATAGAAGAATTAAGCTCAGCTTTTTTCTCCGTTAATTTCTTCTCGATAATTTCAAGTGCCTGTACTGAAACTTCTTCTCTAATTTTTTCGATAATTATATTCTTGTGCTGGTCAATTTCCTTAGCTGCATTAGCATTCATACGCTCGACATCCAGCTTAGCTTCTTCAATAATTTTCTCTTTGATATTCTCAGCGCCTGACTTAGCATTGTTTAGAATTTGCTGAGCTTCAGCTTTAGCCCTCTCGATTTCCATTTCAAGAGTTTTGAGTTTGTTTTCAGCTTCTGTTTTAGCTCTAGTAGCATTTGCAATTTCTGCTTCTAAGCTCTCTTGCTTGTCCTTGCTTGACTTGGGTAGAAATTTTCCAAGAAACCAAAGCATAGCAACGAGGGCAACACTAAAGTTGATGATATTGCTTTCTAGGACTAATTTAAGTATTGAACTTTCTTCGTGCATGATTTTTATGCTGCTACTTCTGTGCGAGCGCCAATCTCACTAGAGATTTTTTCTAGGGCAATATCAGCTACCTCATTACAAATTTTTGAGATCTCGCTAGATATTGCTTGTTTTTCTTGGTCAAGCCCCTTCATGTGTTCTTTGTACATGGTTTTAAGCTTGGTTGAATTTTCTTCAATTAAACTAGATTTCGTTTTCTCAGCTTCTTGGCTTGCTGTGCCAAGAATTTTTTGTGCATTTTCCCTTGCCGTTTTTAAAATTGACTCAGCGCTTGAATCCATTACCTGCTCATCTAATTTTTGAGCAATGGCATTGGTTTCTTCGATGTTTTTTTGAATAAGGTCTTCCCTCGCTCCAATTACTTTTTTAACTGGAGCAAAGAAAAACAAATTCATCAAAAAGATGAATGCTAAAAAACTAGCTAGGAATAATACGAAAGTAAAATTTAGTTCAACCATGAATAATTATGTTTGGGGGTTAATCTAGAGTTAAGCTATTTTTGAATAAACTAGAAATGATACTAGCCAAGCAAGAATACCAAGTGCCTCTGACATACCTGCAAAAATAATAGCATTTGTGAATAATGAGCCAGTATGCTCAGGCTGTCTCGCTGCGCCCTCTAGCATTTTACCTGCCACATTACCTACTGCCATTGCTGGACCGCTTACACCAAGAGCTGCAAGCCCTGCACCAATAGCTAAACCTAAAGTTTCTAATTCTGCCATAAAGTTTTTACTCCTTAAGAATGGTTAATA
>CAWUIS010000252.1:0-2282 GCA_963922625.1 uncultured Candidatus Melainabacteria bacterium
TATGTCTGCAGCAATTGCAGCTTTAAAAGCCAACAAAGCCCTTGAAATTTTACAAACAGAATTTGTTGATACTTCATTTCCAGGATTTTTTGAGATTTTACATAGTTTATGATTCAAGGAGAGATCAGAAACTTTCTACAAGATATTGGTGCAGCGGCAAACAGCCTTGGTCACGAGGTTTATATTGTAGGTGGCTATGTGCGCAACCTCGTATGCAAGCATTGTAAACAATCTCACAGCCTCACTAATGATGCTATGTGTGACATAGACCTTGTCATCGATACCAATGCCATTGAATTTATTTATAAGTATCAGCGTTATTATGAAGACAACCATCCACAACATCTGACTTTTTCTATCACAAATGAGTTTAAGGAATTTGGCACGGTTAAGATCCAACACCCAGAATTTCCTGACTACGAAATAGAATTTGCCAGCACCAGAACTGAAACCTACCCTTCAGCGGCAGCCTTTCCTAAAGTAAGCTTGATAGATGATATTCAAAGTGATCTTCCAAGGCGCGATTTCACTATTAATGCCTTGCTACTCTCACTCAACAGGCAAAGCTTTGAAGAAATCATTGACTATAATGGCGGACTTAATGACATGGATAAAGGCTTAATTAGAGTCTTTCATGATTTAAGTTTTATCGATGATCCAACACGCATCTATAGAGCATTTCGCTTTAGTTTTGAATATGATTTTCAAATCGAAGAGCGCACAAAAACCTTAATAGAACAAGCTCTAAAAGATGAACGCATGCCACTATGGCTCAAAAAACGCAAAAACCGTTTTGATATCGAGCGTAAACGCATTGAGAGTCTAGGAATCACTGTCTCTAAGGACAATACACTCGAGGGCAGCTATCAAATACTTGATCAAAAATTATACTTACCTAGCTCACACTTTCTAGAATAAAATTAGTGCCACAACAACTAGCGCCAGGTGAAATTCTCACGCAAGGATTGAACCGCCAAGTCTGGTTGAGACACAGGTCCTGCAAGTGAAAAATCAAAAAACCTTTTCTCTTGTGATTTAACTAAACTCAAATCTGCAACAGAAACTAGATTACCTAAATTAGCATCACCAATACCGAAGGTCTGTAAAAAACTCTTAGACTGTTTTGGAATTAAACCCTCACCACTCAAAAGCAGGTCATCATTAGTGTAATCAATATGGCCCTCTAGGTTGAGCTCAATTTGCTGAGCTTTTAGAAGTAACTTTTTAGTTGCAATTCTGCCTTTATCGTATTCTAGTGCGGTAATTATATGGTCAAACAAACCACCTTTATAAGTAACAAGAGTTTGAAAAACATTATTGATACTAAAACTCTTGAGAGTATTTGCAGCGGTTAATAATTTCTGCATGCTAGTTAAAGCACTCAATTTACCATCTTTTATAACGACATTAGCCTTAGCGATCAAATTTTCAAACATTGGCTCAGGCAAAACACCTTTAGTCTGACCTTCAAAAGTACCACTAATACTGCCTTCTGGAACTTCTGAGCCTAAATTCCAGATACCTTCAGTCAATTCATTGGCTGGTAGGTTATAGCCATTAATTTTAAAATCAGATTCAAGACTTTTAATATTGAAATCAATCTTTCCTTCTGCAAAACCTTTTTTAGAGTAAGTCTTGAGTTTGGATATATAAAGCATATCTCCGTTAGCCTTCAAATTAAACTTGGCATCATGGTAAGGAATACCATGCCAATCACCATTAGCTATTGCAATACTTACATCAAGCGGTTTATAAGCAAGAGAGATTAAGTCAACATTGATATTTTCCCCGTAAAGATCACCAATACCATAACCCTGAGCAGTAGTACTTTTGATCTTAAAGCCACAAATTGTTTGCCTCGCAAAATTAGAACCAAAAGTATCACAGTTAAATTTACCTAAACCATTAGACAAATTCAAAGTTTCAAGCGAGCTTATATGCTTTTCGATTAAACCTAGCTCCTGATCAAGTTTCTGATTAGTTTTAAAACCAACATAGTAACTTGATTTCTCTTTATCTAAGTAATCACTCGCATGGAAATCAACTTTGACCTTAGTTGTTTTTTCGCCTTGACTAACATAAAGATGAGATTTCTCTGAAAAGATTTGCTGCGGTGTAACTGAAAACTTAGATTTTAAATCAAATTTATAACCAGGTTTTTTGAGAAACCAGTTTGCAAACTTCAAGGTTTTAAGTGCAGTAAGGTCAGCAAGAATATCAAAATCTAATTTTTTATCATTGCCACTAAGTTTTAGCGAACAAGGCAAAACACCTTTCATATC
>CAWUIS010000253.1:0-2256 GCA_963922625.1 uncultured Candidatus Melainabacteria bacterium
CCCTTGCCATACCAACCGCTAACTATGGTTTCTTGACCATCTAACGATACTACCCTTGCACCTGAATAGTAATTAACAGCAGAACTAACAGATTTGATATCATTATGTGTTAACATTTTTCTTTATCAATATTAGTTTTCATCATCTGCATAGCCATGTTTGACAAGAGTATCATGACAATCCTTTATTATTGCATCTGCTTCTTGTTTGGAAAGTAATTGCAAAGCAATGCGATAAGCAAGATTACAAGCTTTTTTTGAGCTGTTAATTAGGTCACGCTCATATTTGCTTAAATGATTCTTGTTTAGTCTAGCAATATCAACTTTGTCATCAAATAATCTGGCCTTGATATATTCGGATTTTTCCATGCCATTCAATTCAGCTTTCTTTTTAAGATCACTATATTGCTCAGGAGAAATTCTAAAACTTACAATTTTTGACATAATTAAAAATCTTTTAAATTAACATCTTTAAAATATTCCTCATCATCGTCATCTTCGGAATCATCATGATGACGTTCCTCATAGCCTTCATCATTGCTATTAGATATGGGAGCAGAATTTTGAGTATCTTGTGAAATTGGTTCTTTTGGTTCAATTTCTGGTAAGTCCTTTGAATGTTTCTCTTGCTCTTCAGAGAAGTCTGTTATTAAACCCACTTTTGCGACATTTTCTTTCGTAGATTTATTATCCTGTTTCTTTTCTTCTGTATGAAGATTTTTTTTAATTGTCTCAGCATTGATTTTACAAAACTCAGATTCTTTATCATCTTCAAAAGCAGTTGAGATTTTCTCATAAGTTTTATATTCCATTTTTGCTTTAACTGGTGACAAACCAATACCAAACCTTATATAACACTCTAAGTTAGGCATATCCATGATATCTATAGAAGAAATCGTATTCTTAATTTCAGTATGTTTATTCAAATTTACACCGTCTCTCATATCATTAGCACCATATGAGAAATTTTCCTTTAAGTTTTCTGCCTGGACTTTTCCTAAAGAGTTCGAGCACCAGCTAGCAGTCTCATCATCTGGTGTAGTAAATACTACTCGATTTCTACATAAACCAGAAACTGATTGAGATTTATCAAAACCATATATATCCCTTATTTGAGCCATCAATTGCAATGAGAGAACAAAGCAGCCACCAAATTGCCTAGATTGAGCAAGACCATTTTGCAAAGAGGGTAAATAATGTAAACTAGGTAGCTCATCTAAAATAATCCAAACTCTTTTAGATCTTTGCCTAACTGATAACAAACTATTTATAGCTATTTCCATGAATACAGAAATTAAAGGCTTCAATGTTTCATGTTGATCACCACGAGATGTTAAGAATAAGCAACCGTTCGAATTTTTATCTTGAATCCAATCCCTTATCGATACATGCCCACCTTCTTTATCATTTATTATTCCTAGGCTTTTTATGTAGCTCGTCATTACTGTAAGAATGCTAGCAGAGGTTTTATTGCTATCTTCAGGAAGTATTTTTTGTAGAAAATGAGATTTACTAACTATTTTTTTAAATAGCTTGTCGTCTTCCCCAAAGAATACCTCTTTGAGAACTGAGTTGCTATATTCACTATTGTTTCTTAAATATTCTATCACTCCAGAAAAAATGACTCTAGCAGCATTCTCCCAGAAAGGGTCACCAGATCTTTTTTCAGGTATAAAAGCTTTAGCAAGAGAATCTGAATGTGATGACCTGCGACACTCGTTCACCAAACTCCAATTGGCACTTCTACTATCAAGAGGATTTAGCAATATATCACCCTTAGAAGGATTATAAAATTTTTCTGTATAATTTCCCATTTTATCATATATAATTGCTGTTTCACCCCTAGCTCTGATCTGACTTACAAGGTCACTTATCAGAACAGTCTTACCAGAACCACTTGCACCAGTAATTAATGTATGTGTTTTTTCTGAGTTATAAGGAAATGGTATTCTCCCAATTTTAATTGGTTTAAAGCAGAATCTAGTGTAATTATAAAAATTGATCTTTCTAATTAGCTGCCTCGGCTTTATTTCTTGTTGACCTTTGATAATTTTAACACGAGACATGTGCTTACCCTTGATAAAGAAAGTGATTGTAATTATTATCGTCAGAATAAAAGCAAGCCCACAAGCTTCAATAAAAGTGCTAAGTAGAAAATGAATAAGTTGTTTTCGATGCTCTAGAGCCCCAGAATTATTGTAAATCTCAGCTGCTGTTAGTTTTACATGTTCTGAATTTGCATTCCTAAATTCAATTA
>CAWUIS010000254.1:0-2210 GCA_963922625.1 uncultured Candidatus Melainabacteria bacterium
GGTTAATATCTCCTAACCAACGCGATTTATAATATCAGAAAATCTCAATTTCACTAATTCATATAAAGTAAAGAATTACTTAACGCTTTAACGCAGGCTTAATCTTTTTCAGTTTTAATAGCTGCAAAGCCAGGAGCCATGAATGTCTAATCCAGAATTTTCACAAACTTATTTTCCTAAATATGGTCAATTGCCAAATGTACCATCGGTGCCAAATCACCCTGATTTAATGGGCTATATCAAAGCTGGTGAGGGTATTACTGGCACAAATATGGGAGAAACCTTCTCATCTTTGCTAAATAGAGCTAATGATTTGATGGGAGAACCCGAGAGATTAAGTATAGAGGCTGTTCAAAACGGTAAGGTCGATATTCATGAAGTTATGATTGCATTAGGTAAATCTGAGGTCTCATTCAAGATGATTACATCTTTAAGTCAAAAAATTGTTGGTGCTTTCGATAAATTAAGTAGTATGCAAGTTTAATCAATCTTTTAGCCGAGATTGCCGAGGGAATAAACATAAGGGAGAGAATCTAATTGTTGAATGGCTGGTGAAATCACTACGGAAGATAATAATATTGATTTAGCTGGCGCTGAAACAGGAATTAGTCCTCAAAATTTTTTTCAGGATATTATCAATGACCCTCAAAAGAGACTCTATGCCATTATCGCGGCAGTTGTAGTTGTTTTAATTCTTGGTATCGTATTTTTTAATAGCAAAGGTTCTAATGAGAACCAAGGTAAGCTGGTTCCCTTAGTACAAGAAATAGACCAATCAAGAGCTTTTGAGATTGTTGCCAAACTAAAGTCTGTCAATATTGAAGCTAAAGTTGGTCAAGGTGAAAGACCTGGTGAGTATATTGTTCAAGTCTATGAAAAAGCTGTTGAATCTTCTTACCTGGCTTTATCAAGAACTAATCTTCTAGAAAACGATGACTACGGTCTTTTTGATCAAAGTGACTGGGCTGCTAGTGACTACGACAAAAGAATCAAATTGAGCCGTGCCATAAACGGTGACCTTTCAAGAATCATTTCGAGAATGGCTGGTATCCGCTCAGCGATTGTTAGAGTAAATATTCCAGAACAGCAAATATTTACAGAACTACAAGCAGATACCACAGCGACTGTACAAATAGAGCTGGACAATAATGCTGAAAAACTCTCAAAATCTCAAGTCAAAAGTATCGTTAATTTACTTAGAGGTTATGTACCTCAACTTGAAGAAGAAAAAATTTCTATTGTTGATACAGAGGGGAATAATTACTCAAGCTTTCAAGAAGAAGATGAAGCTGGTGGTGATGACTACCTTGATGAAATTGACAGAGCTAACAAGACTATTACTGACCGTATCAATAAATACTTGAATGTTGTTCTTGGTAAAGAGCTTTTTGAAGTTAGCGTAAGCGCTTCAATCTCAAGAGAAAAAGTAGAAGCTAAAGAAACCACTTATAAAGACGGTGCTGTTGGTTCTAGGCAAACCGGCAAAGAGTACCTTAATAGTCAAAGACCTGGTGGTGTCGGCCCCGGTAATAAAAACAAGAAAAATTATTCTTCAGATACTGTCAACGAGACCATGCTACCAAGCTTTGAGCAAAAAGAAGTAACTTACTTACCCGGCAAAATTACCGATGTAACTGTTGCACTAGCGGTTGATACTTCTGTGCCACAGATGATCTCACTTGAGCAATTACAAGAGAGTGTTGCCGCTATTATTGGTCCTCATACTAAAAACGATAGTGTGAAAATTACTGTTGTTAATCTGATTAAAGAAGCACCAGCTCCAGTTGCAGCTCCAGAAAAAAGTTTCATGTCTAATATCACGACAATGTTTAGTGGTGGTTCTTGGGGCTTGCTTGGCAAAATTGCTATTGTCATTTTGATTATTTTTGCTTTGCTTTTGATTGCCATCATTAGTCTGAATTTTCTTAGCGCAGCAGCGAACCCTAATTACGAAACTGAGTTAGATGAAAACTTGGGTAGTGAATTTGATGATGTTTTAAACGATGACTATGCTAGTGATGAAGATGAGTACGACTACGGTGAAAGCGATGCTATTCAACAGCAAGAAGAGTTACTCAAAGAAATGATGGGACAAGATTCTGGTCTTGAACCACAAGCTCAAAAAGCACCAGCTACTTCTTACAGTAATTCTCAAATTGAAGCTAGCGATGGTGACCAATTTGAAGATTTGCTTACTGATTTTCAATCGG
>CAWUIS010000255.1:0-2210 GCA_963922625.1 uncultured Candidatus Melainabacteria bacterium
TCTTCAGCAGTAATTGTCTCAGCTTCCATACCGCTAAACTTGAGTTGAAACTCTTTTGCAAACTCTTCTTCAGGCTTTCTATTTGGATTGATGAGATCCGCGATTGGATTAGGGTGACTAATTAAAGCGACAATAAAAGCTTTTCTTATTTCTTCAGTAAAACCTTCATTCTCGAGCAAAAGTTTTATATCAAAAAGATCTCTTGGATGTTGCCTATCAAGTGCAGCACAGACTTTTCCACCGTAAGTATCAGCAAAACTGAGACAAGTTATTTCAGCATATTTTGAAAATTCTTCTTGTACTTTTTCAGAGACTTCTTTTAGTTCAGGCTCATACACTGAGCCTCTCATTACAGTATTCACTTCAATTTTGATTTGAGTTCTTTGCTTGCTACACAGAAAGCTTCTCATTAGTCCATCGTCTATAGACTTTGCCTGCACTTTTATGCCAGCTTTAGACTCAAGCTCTGTTTTAATTGCTTTTAATTTGGCGTCGATTGTCTTTAAAGATTCATCTCGATTTAGCAGTGGCAAAAAGGCTAGATCAATATCTACTGAAAACCTTGGCATATCTCTATAAAAAAGATTGATGGCAGTCCCACCCTTCAGTGCAAATTCTTTATGTTTTGCAATATAGGGAAGAGTCTCGAGTAAAAGGTCAACTTGATCAGCAAATTCTTTTCTAGCCATTTTGATTGAAGCCTTTTGGTATTGTGATCTTGTATTTTGAGTCCAACTGTCCGCCTTTGATAATCTGACGAAAGCCACTACCCAAGTGAACCTTGTCGAGCTTTAGTTTTTTTAGGACCGGTAACTTTGCAAGCTCTGCAAAAAACAAAAATAGTCTTTTAACTTTGATTGACTTACACTCCTCTAAAAGTTTTTGCATTAATTTGGGCTGTAAGCTCATTAAACCTTCCGCTAAATAGAAAGCCTCTTGGAAATCTTGTTCATTTGGTAACAGGTAAAGGCATTCCAAAATTGCTCTTTCTTTTGATGATATTGCTATAGAGAAGTTTGGCTCTTCATGTTTAACTAGCCCTAGCCCTGGTGGTAAAAAGTTACTGCTGAAGAATTTCACATCTGCTTTCCAGGGATATTTTTTAAACCAGTTCGGTAATTTTTCTTTTTTGTTGGTGAACAAAAAAATAGTTTCTTTACCAGGGTATGCAAAGTGTGAAAGCCCTTGAATCTCTAAAGCTGTTCTTGCTCCAACGTGTATTTGTTTTTCTAGTTGCGTTTGTATTGCGTATAAAGCACCTTGCCAGCTTGGCTCTTGTTCTGTCCGGACCACTGCCCCAGTTTCAAGTTCTTTGATCCAGTTTGATTTTATATATTTGTCTTTAAGTTGAAAGTAAATGCCTAATGATTTGAGCCAAGTTAGGGTTGCAACAGTATTTTTAGGCCATTGTTGCAGAAGGTGCTTTAATTTAGAGTCGATTTCAATACTCACGGTTGTATTTTTGTCACTTTTTTAAATTATGACAGCTAGTTTATTTAAATTATAGCTAAAAATACAACCCTTGGTTGGAATTTTGGAGTTGATTTAAATAAAGAAAGCTTTAAATTAGTGTTTTAGGGGAGATATATAACTTATTGAGCCTCTACAATTATAATTCGTTGTCTGCTTGGCAAAAACTAAAGCTGTCAGCGGTCCTGTAGTTCTGGGGTGCGACAATGCGACAGAATTAAATGGGAAATTAGACTGGGCAAGGCTTTCAAACCTAGTCTAAAAGCTAAAGGGCATTACCTCAGCTGGATAGAGGACTCGACTACGAACCTAACCATCGCTTAAAAAGTTGATTGTCAAAACCAAGAACATCTAATGTCCTTGCTGTAATAAAATTTACCTGATCTTGAATAGTTTTTGGGTTTTGATAAAAAGCAGGTGCTGCCGGTAACACTACCGCACCAGCATCACTGAGTGTGAGCATATTTCTCAAATGAATACTATTTAACGGAGTTTCACGCGCTACTAAAATAAGCTTGCGTCTCTCCTTTAAAGTGACATCAGCAGCTCTTGCAATCAAGTTATTAGAAGTACCAGCAGCGATATTACCAATAGTGCCCATACTACAAGGGCTGATGACCATAGCTTGGGTCTGGTAGGAACCACTTGCTATTGAGGCTGCTATGTTTGATGTCTGCCAAATTTTCAAAAATGAAGAGTCAGCTAATTGTAAATATTCAAACAATGCTGGTCTAATTTCT
>CAWUIS010000256.1:0-2165 GCA_963922625.1 uncultured Candidatus Melainabacteria bacterium
TAGTAAACATACTTATTCTTTTTAATATCACCAGTAAGCATGCATCCACAAACATCACACCTAATCAAACCTTTATAGAGAAAATCTTTACCACCTGATTTTCGAACACCACCAACTTCTTTAGGGTTACTAGATTTTAGTTGCTTTTGTGCCTGCTCATAAAGTTCTTTAGAAACCAAGGTTTCATATTTATGTGGATATTTATGATCATTAAATTCCATAATGCCGTGATAAAACTTCTTTTTCAAAATTCGATCAATAGTACTTTTAGTAACTTCAATACCAAATTCATCTTTAACTTTTGCCTGCAAACCAAGAATAGAAACTCCACCAGCAGCATATTTTTCATACATATATTTAACTACAGGAGCCTTTTCAGGATTAGGTTCTATCCACTTACGTCTTCTATCTAATGAAACGTTGTCATAACCCCAAGGACCTTTACCAGGGAACTCACCATTTAGTAGTTTATAGTTTGCAGTATTAAGACCATCCTCTCTTAGCCTGTTTATATATTGCTTGCCAAGGTAAACTTTTGTATCCCAATCAGTGATATCTCTACCAGTAGTATTTTTGTTAATAACCAAACGATCTTGTACAAAATGAAATTCTTTATCGAAGTCCCGCATCAGCTCATCAGCAAGATGGTGATCTCTAAAATTTCTTGTAATGCGATCAACACGAAAAGCAACAATTGCTTTGATCTCAGGGGCGCTTTTAACATAGTCAATCATTTCCTGATACTTACTACGAATTTTCAAGTCAGCACTTTCACTGAAGACAAATTCTTTTACAACCTCAATATCCTTTGACGCAGCATAATCGCGAAGAGTAGGAAGCTGCATATCTTCCAAGCTAAGCCCCTCTTTTTCCTGTTTTACAGTTGAGACTCTTGCTAAAATTACTGCTTTCATAAGTACTCAATATTTTATCTCTCATCAATGAATAATAAAAATACTGAAAATAAAATTAATTCAATATCAATATCACCAGCTGACAATAAAGACTATATTGAAAACAATTGGGACTTTGCTTCAATTCATAAATCAGCTTATAAGATACTTGGTCTTAAAGAAGATACTATTCTCAGTAAAAATATTTACAAAGAAAATAATGACACAAATGAATTTTTCATATTGAATTACTCTAATGGACTTGCTTACATAAGCAATGAAGCCGTGAAAGTATTTCAAAAGAATCTCGAAAAAAATGGAGAACAGAGAGTTTATTTTCATAAAGCAGGTGAGGGTCTCGCAAAATATATTTTTTACAGAATCTTAGATGAGATACCTCTGATTAAAGAAAATTTTGCGATTCTAAACAGCATACAATTAATGATGAACCTAGTAGGCTTAGATACTTCTTTTTCTGTGCATCCCAAAATCAATGATCCTTACCTAAATAATGAATTTTGCTTATCAACTGGAGCTCACCTTAACCGAGGTGAACTGTTTATGTCATCTGGTGATAATACACCTAGGCAAAATTACTATGAATCTTTTATTGCAGATTTTTCACTGTCAGGTGCTAGTAGAAAGACTAATAAAGGGGTTAATTTGTATAGATCTCTTATTCGCTTTCAAGTTAATGCAAAAACTTTGATTGAAAAGAAGAAGTATGCTGATGAAATAGTTAGATGTGCAGAATCATACGTAAATTCATCTATTGAGCTAAATGAAGTGATTGAAGATGGATACTCTCCTTCTAAACTTGATGAAAGCCTTCAAAGTCGTATTAAAGAGAATCTAGAAAAAATGATATTCAAAGAGATTGTTACTTTGTTTAATTCGACATCTGAAATACAAAAATCTAGTGATATAAAAATTGATTTCATTAAATTGTTTAACTACTTGGAAATTGATTCAATGCCTTTAGCAGCAAAGACTTTTAGAGTTTATTTGCTGAGAAAAGTAATTTTTAAAGAATTATTGACAAATAAAAATTCAAAAGAATGGTTCAGAAGGTATTATGAAGCATTTTTATAAATAGAGTGCTTATTCCTCAGTGACTACCGTAACCACAGTTGATAAGGTTATTGCATGCACAATAGTAGATACAAACCAGCTACTTTTTCAATGACTAAAGAGACCTTAAGTTTAATTGATAAATTAGCTAAACATTTCGATATTTGCAAGTCAAATGCTTTGAGGATGGCTATTCATAGT
>CAWUIS010000257.1:0-2165 GCA_963922625.1 uncultured Candidatus Melainabacteria bacterium
CATAAATATAAAACATGGCATAATCAAAGTGCCTAATTTTTTAAAGAAAAACTTTCCACAACTCAATGTTAGTCAAGAACAGGATGCTGTACATAAGCTTGAAATCATTCAAAGAACTAATCTCAATGACGGTAATGAACTTTTAGTTGCAAGGGTTAATGATAAGGATATTTTGCTATCTCGCAACCTTCACAGCGGTATCAGATATCTTAAAGACTTAGATGAATCCTAAGGGAAAATTAAAGAAAATATCGAAGTGCGTTTTTTGCGATATATTAGATAGGTCAACATTGCTGGGATAGCTCAGTTGGTAGAGCATCTGACTTGTAATCAGGCGGTCGAGGGTTCGAATCCTTTTCCCAGCACCATTTATAAAATTCATTAAATTGTTTTTTAATGTTATACAGTTGAGTCAAATTTTTGAATTATGTAAAATACATTATATGGTTCAGCAAATATTATTACCTTATAATAAACTTCAAAATCCAATTTACCCACAGCTATTTGTAGGAAAACTAATTGAGAAATTAAGAGATCAAAATTTCCAAGTAACTAATAACGGCAAAGAACGTGAATTAAAGGGCTTACCACTAAGATATTTATTTAAACCATTTAAGCATTTAATAAAACTAAAATACAATACAAGTGAAGGACCAAAATATGTACAATCAGAAGATGAGATAATACTACAGCTTTCTGATTTAATTAACTATGCCGCTCACCGCTTTTCTAAACATGCAAAGAACTACGGTATTGCAAGTCTAAAAAAAGCTGAAAGTGTTATCAAAATGTTTGAACATTTTAGAGTAACAATCAAAGCCCTAAGAAATTATCAAGACCATGGTAGGGAATACCTATCTATGCTGACAAGAGATATGGAAGAATGGTTTAACAACATGATGGGCAATGACGATAAAAAAGATGAAAGGCAAAGTTTCTTAGGAAATCAAAATCCATATGCAGGTTATGAAACGGTACCAGCCCCATTAAGAGAATTATATTCTAACAATAATGTTCTTGACGAAAGATTCCGTGAAATTTTAAATACAGGAAGGACTCTTTGGGAGGTTATTGTTGACAATGGGGCTAAGATAATAGATAAAGCTGCTGTAACCAATAGCAAAGATAAACGAGATACATCACATTTAAGTGAAAGACCTCCAGAGGAACTACCTAAAGTTCTCCAAAAAATTCTTCAGGAGAGACAGAATCAAAATATATCTGAAGATGAGCTGAAATATTTTTATGGTGTTCCATTACCTGAGAGATGGAATAAAGATAACATAGCAAGAAGGCTTGGTATAGACAATTCTCCTCTCAAAGGACACTTACAGTAATTTCGATTTAAATATATCCAAAATCATAAAATCATTGGATAATATTTTGTATGAATTTCTGTAAAAATTTTTTAGTAGCAAGTTTTTTAGCTTTAGTTTGCCTGATAGCTTTACCAAAAAAAACTTTTGCTGCATGTGATGCTCTAGCAAGCTTTCCTCTTAGCTCAGGAAATACCGGCTCGGTTACGGTAAATAGTGACATTATCAGTATCAAAAACAATAATAAAGTAGTAATTGGTGGCAAAACTTTTCAGAATGCATACTTCAACCAAACTGTTGAAGCGCCGGTTTTTCCAGATAGGTTAGTAAAGGCTCGCAAGTTCAAAGTTGATGGCAATAAAGACATTACTATTGATATTACAGTTAAAACTTTAACTACTCAGTACAGAAATGCAGAAGATACTCTAGCGACAAGAACATTTGCTATCTCAAAACTGGATTCAGAAGGAAACGTTGATTGTATAGGTTTTTTTGATAGCTTCTCTGCTGCTGCTGGTACCACCACTATAGTTGGCGGCAGCACTGAAGTAGTACCTGGAGAGGTTTTCACCGGCTCCATCGATAGTCCAATGCAAGTTTATATTACAGAAAAAAGCTCGAACGTTACTATAGAAATTGAAAACCTTTCTTTAGAAGCAGGTGAAACTTATCAGTTTGAGTTTATTTCACAAGGTGAAAAAAGTGCTCTAGAACAAAGTGCTATTGATGAAGAGTATCAAGTACTTTTTGGTAATAGTGCCAAAGTAAATATCGATGAAGAGGATGATCAGAATACTCCTGTTGCAGATGATCCTAAAGGTGTATTTTTCGCTGAAGATAGCAAGCTTG
>CAWUIS010000258.1:0-2125 GCA_963922625.1 uncultured Candidatus Melainabacteria bacterium
TAATTTATCTTTGAGATCTTGTTGAATATAATTATTAAGCTCAGATAGTTTAGCTTCAATATTTTCAATGAGTTTGTCTGGAGTGTAATCTTTTTTGTGAAGAGCTTCATAGATTTTTTTCAGTGTAATAACACCTGGGTTACCTACTTCTTCTAGTTCATTGAGCAGATCATTTGCATTTTTAATAGTAGCTGCATCTACAGAAGCTGAGGCAGCCAAATCACCAGCAGTGTCTGTACTATCAGCACCAGTACTAGAACTTCTACCACCTGTAAACCAATCAGTTAAACCCGACACTATTTTAGGCATAGCACTAAGCAATGCTTTATTGAAGTATGTGTAGTCTTTATGGGGCGTTACACCCATTAAAGTACGGCTCTCTGGAAACTGTCCAGCCAAAGAACTCCATAAATGATGACCGGTTCTTTGCATACTACCCATTACATTTGAAGCAGTTTTATAAAAGGAACCAGTATATGCTGCATAACTACCATGAGAATAAAAAGAGTCATGCAAAGCATTGTGAACATGTGAGCTATAGTGATTGACGGCACGCCTAGCTGAATGAACACCTGTTCTCATAAAAGCGTTTAAGTGATTAAAGCCTGTATTGGCATAGCCAGCCATACCAGCATAAACACGGTGAGCAGCACTACCTAGACCATAAAGAGACATAGTGCTTGTATGTGATTTTGAATTGAAGTAAGCAACTGACATACAAAAACTCAAGCAAAAGCTTTTATGCTTTTACTTGCATGTAGCTTTACATGCATAGATTAAGATTTGGTTATTGGGGCTGTAGTTTACGCCAAACTTAAACTTTACTACTGCATTAAAGATCTTAGTCCTGTATTACGTTTGGCGACACGCCCTTAATAGTCAGGGTAAAATATAAATATGGCTGATTCTGGCAATATTAAAGCAAATACTGGTGCTGCCAAGCCTCTAAGCCCCAAGATCAAAGCCAAAGCACCAACTGAGACAAACAATACATCTCAAAATGCACCCGATAATAGCCTAGCTCGTAGTCAAAACCGTGGGGTATATAAAAACGCATCCGAGTCTCAAGCACAGCTCCAAGAAAACAATCAAGAATCACAATCTAATGAGCCAAAAAAACAAACTAATGAAAAAAACAAATTTCCAATAGAATCTAAAAACCCAACTCTAGCAGCAAAATTAGCCAATAGAAAAAAACAAGACGCTCAAGCAAAAAAAGAAAAAAAACCACCACCGCAACCCTCGGTGCAAGTGCGTTACTCCCCTCGTAAAGGACAAGCCATAAACCCTCGTAAAGTTGAAGCCCATTTACCAGGACGTTTAAATGCTTTTTTTGATGATGGACTCAATGAGGTGGACAAATTAAAACACGCCCTTGATTTTACTCAGGAGAAAGTTTATTTGCCTGAAAGAAAAGCGTCACAAGCTCTTAGTAACTTGAATTTCAGCTCTGAGACAAGCTTGGCTGAAATTTTAGACTTGGATGTTGAAATAGCAGCTCTGGATAAAGCTGCCTTAGTAAAACTACTGAGTGACAAAGCAGAGGAACTGGAAGCTGAACCAGAGCTTTTAAATGCACTCAATGACTTGATTGTAAATATTAGCGAGAATAAAACTAATGACAACTTTATCTATTTGCTCCAATTATTTATGCCGCTACCTTTGCCTTATAGATTTGTCGATTTAGATGAGGAGTTTGAAGAGGATTACCAACTAATTTTACGTGAACAAAAAGATCATGATGAGCAGGATCATGATCAAAACCAAGACCAGGAAGAGGAGGATGAAGACGAGAAACCTGATGCTAGTACGGTCTTGAGTATCGACACCAAATTTTCTAATAAGATAAATTTTGTACTGCAATATTTTGAGGATGCCAATAAAGTTAATGTGATACTCAAAGGTTCTCCGCTTGCAACAGAGCTAGTAATTCCAATTGAATCAGAGCTAGAAGATGCCATTGAAGATGAAGTTGAGGAAATTGACTATCAAATTACAACCTGGCAAGACAATGTGCCTAAAACTCAAGATGAGCGTAGACTCAAAGTGAGAACCGAAAACGGTCTCAATCCATTATTATTAAAAGCATCCAACAGCATACTCAAAAGCATCCAAGAAAACGATG
>CAWUIS010000259.1:0-2085 GCA_963922625.1 uncultured Candidatus Melainabacteria bacterium
TAAGTAGCAGCAAGAGCTGAAAACTTCATCATTAAAATTGCACCAATTGAAAAGTTCGGAGCGATAATAGCGCCGGTTTGGTTTTTTTCAGCGAGTTTAGAGAGTTCGTTGATATCAGCCTCGCTCAAGCCAGTTGCCCCGATTACTGGTCTGACACCATTTTCTAAGGCAAGTTTAGAGTTGTTGAAAACGCTATCTGGGGTAGTGAGCTCAACTAAAATATCAGCTTCTTGTTTATGTAATTCAGCTTCAAGATTGTCTGTTAAAGCTATCTTTTTACTGTTGAAAAAATCTTTTTGTTCTTGGCTAAGACTGTTTAAGTCTCTGACAACCGCAACGCTAAGCTGGTAGTTTTCAGCTTTGATAAAGGTATCAACAGCAGCTTTGCCCATTCTGCCAAAGGCACCAGCCACTATTACTTTTTGTTTTGAATTACTTGACATTTATATTAATTTATCAAATCTCCTGACCAATAATAACCTCATCGGTATTCATAGACAAATCAATATAGGCTCGCTTTTCATCGGCTCCTATCTCTTTGACCTTGCTAAGCAGATGCTTTAGCCGTTTAGCTTTAGCCAGAGTATTGTTATTCAAACTACCAAGTTTAAAATCTAGCTTAGCTGAGCTAATGGTTAAATTATTTTCGTGATCAATGTTGATTTTTTCTAATCTTTGCTTTGGATGAATTAATGCAAGGTTTGTTTTGATGATCTGGCTCAAATCTCTGATCATCTCAATTTGTTTTTGTTCGAGTATGCCATAACTTGAAATTTTGATGAGCCCTTGATCGCTTTCCGCAAAGAGTTTTTCAGCTGCTTCTGAGCTAAAAAGCTTGGCATTTGCAAGTGAAGCCACAATAACTTTAGCTTCATCGCTGAAAACCTGTCCTCGGTAAATTGCCCAAGGTTTTTCTTCGTCTATTTTAATTGTGTAATGAGGTCTATTAAAGAGCCGAGCTCGTACTTTTACATTTTTTACTAGAGGTCTTTTGATTAAACTGTTTTTAATGTCTCTAGCGTTAAGCTCATAAAAATCTTTGTCAGCGACATCCAAGTTTTCCAGTGCAGTTAAGATTTCTGTTCTTGAAATTAAATTATTACCAGCAATATTGAGGCTGTCAGCAAAATCTTTTACGGGTAATTTGAAGCTATAAAGCGATGCTGCACTAATAGCAAGCATCATTATGTACATTACAGTTTTTATAAAAATACTCACCGCGACAATAGTTTAATACGGGTTTTAATTCTTGACACGAGCGTCACTATTTGCTTAGTTTTTATAAATAATTTATTTTTAGTGCGGGTATTATTACCTTGCTCGTGATAATATTGCTAATTATGTTGTCAATACCTAAAATCGATTTAACAAATCTGTTGTCACAAGAAAAGAAACCAACTGATCTTCAGCTTAGGGCACAAGAAGTTAAGAAGGCAGAGCGTCTTGTTGAAGATGCCGAAGCAATGCGTAATATTTGTAAAGACCTCAATGATCGTGATTCGCGAGAGCCACCTGCTTCGATTGATCAAGCCTTTGCTGATTTAAACAAGATAGTAAAGCAGTCCGAATTCTTTGATAAACCTCTTTTCGATGATGATCCTTTCGCTTTCGCTTATAATGATAATGAGTGTAAAGTAAAAACGGATGACGTCCATGAGGCTATACACTTCGCTCACATAAACATTCCTAGGCCTACGCAAGGTACAGATACTTTGCGGAATATATTTGAGGCTATGGATCACATAATCAGATATTTTTCTTCTGAACAGTATGACCGGATTAATGATAACTTTACTGAGAGGGTATTTAGCGATGAACAGCTAGGGAAAAAAGATAAGGTATTAGATCTATTAGCTAAATTTGCTGAGGCAATCTTTTCTAAATTTGTAATTGGCAAAGAACCAATGGATTATCAAGGAGCAATCAAAGTATTTGAATTGTCACCTTCGATGGAACTCGGGGAACTATTTAAAGCGCGAGCTGAAGCTAGCACTACAGAAGGAAATTAGACCACTAAGTCTATAAATTACTTCTAATTATTATAATAACCAAGATAGCTCAGCTCAGCTTTGCCAGTCATCATAA
>CAWUIS010000260.1:0-2063 GCA_963922625.1 uncultured Candidatus Melainabacteria bacterium
AGGTTCCTATGCAGAAACGGCAGTAAATATAGCAGCAGAGGCTTACAAAGGTTCCTATGCAGAAACGGTAGTAAATACAGCATTAGATGGTACAGAAACGTTAGTAAATAGAGCAGCAGATGGTATAGAAACGATAGAAAATAAAATAGCAGAGGCTTACAAAGGTTCCTATGCAGAAACGGCAGTAAATATAGCAGCAGAGGCTTACAAAGGTTCCACTGCAGAATGGATAGCAAATGGAGCAGCAGGTGGTCTAGAGTGGGGGGCATATACTGTTGGCGCCACTATTATTGATGGAGCTGCTGAAACTACTGCTCTTTTTGCCAACTCAGCTTATAGCTTAGCTTCAGGCATAAGCTCCATGACTTCACACTTAGGTTCATGGATTGGTTCATCATCATCTTCAAGTTCAAGTTCGTGGTCGTGGTGGTAAAAAACTGTGACGTTCAACAAGAAAATTTAATAAGGTAGTTATGTTACTGGTTGTTAGGAGATACCGAATCGAAGCTTATTACTAGCCTTTGGTATTTGTGCTGACTTAGCTCCAAATGGGAGATCTGCAAAAACTTTATCTCCAGCTTTTAATTTTGGTAATTTTTTATTTGCAGACATTGTTATAGCAGTATCAATTAAGGCTAGCCCGTTGGTGGTTTTCCCATGTTTTAAATTAGCAAATGTCTGATGAGCTACTGCCGTAGCATGCTGTTTAGGTAAAAATGTTTTTAGGTAACTTACTGCTGTTTTTTGATCAACATTATGGTTACGTAATCGAACACCTTGATTCTCTAATGCTAAAAACGTCTTCTTCGCTAGTATGGAATTAAAAGTCCGAGCATGGTTTTTATCTGAAGCGGTTCCGAAATTGGTTGCTAGTCCACTGTTTATAAATCCTGTGCCATTAGCCTGGTTTGCCATATAACGTACATCTCGTACGAGTTCTTGAGCCGCATTTTTATCTTTTGCGACAAATTCAACTCCTGAATAATCCTCATCTGTATGGGCTTTATTACCTGGTTGGGAACTTGCTGGTTCCTCTGATGGTAATACTGTACTTATGCTTGCTATTACTTTCATTTTGTTTTTCCAAAATAGATATAACGTAAGAGGATTAAGGATGGGTTATCTTAGCTCGTGGTCGACTGGCGCCTCTTCAACTTTGACTTTAAGTGTTTATCTATAAAACGAATTAGATCTCCTGGTCCTTGAAATTTATTGCTTCCGGATACAAAGCTTAAAAACCTTTCTTGCTTCTCTTGGAATTCAGACCACAAGTTACCGTTATGATGATGATCATTAACAAAAATTGCTCCTAATAAAGATTTGGCCAATTTCCCCGCTTTCTCAATAGTTTGTGCAATATTTTTAGGTCCTATATAATATATTTCTGCTTCTAATGGCTGCTGAGACAATCGCTCATTAATTGTTTCGTCTTGAGCATCACAAAATAAGCTCCCTCCATCTCTCTCTATTCATTGCAAGTATGGGTGAATTCAATTCATTGTTATTGTTTTGTTTTTGTAATTCATCTGTAAGTAGAGCTTTAATTTGAGCACAATCACTAACAATGTTGATAAGAGAGCGTATCATCTCATAGCAAGCGTAACGTTCAGCCTGGCTCTTCGAGTCTATTGGTAAACCAATATCGGCATTACCTTTGGCGAATAAGTCGCGGACTGATTCATGTAATTTTGTTAACTCTGATTCTGGGATTTGTTTGATCTCACGGGCAGTTGTATCAAAATCTTTTATTGTGCTAAAAGTTCTTTGGTCCATATCCTCTGGGAAATGAGCTATTAATTTAGTCATGGAATGTGCTAATTTTTTGGAAAGCTTATGCTATTGCAAATAAGAATCCTGAATTAAAGTATTTTCCATACTTTTAGATAATATTAAAAAGACTGGGCTATTTCCTTAAGGGTTTTTCATAAATCTGTCATTTCTTAATCTTTAGACAATAATAGGTGTGTATGCTCATTTTATAAGATAAGTTTCCTTTTGGGGATTAGGAACTGAAAATGTCAACCAGGTCACATCTAAATTTAGGTAACAGCGGCATCAAATCC
>CAWUIS010000261.1:0-2045 GCA_963922625.1 uncultured Candidatus Melainabacteria bacterium
AGATGCTAGTTTAAAATCTTCAAAATTCTATGAAAATCATCGGGTAAATCAATTTCAAAATTTAGCTCTTCACTTGAGACAGGGTGAGAGAAAGAGATTTTTTTAGCATGCAACATAGGTCTATTTGCTTTAATGACAGAGCTTTCTGGAGCAGAGTAACTAGAGTCACCAAGGATAGGATGCTTGAGAAAAGACATATGAACTCGAATTTGATGAGTGCGTCCAGTATCTAGCTGACACTCAAGCAAAGTGAATTTTTTGCTTTTAAACTCAAAGCGTTTCAAAATTCTGTAATTAGTTTTAGCATAGCGAGCATTAGGACTATCATTGAGATCATTAAAGCAAAACATCTTGTGTCCTTCTTTAGGATGTCTGCCAATGGGTTTGATGATCTCACCTTGATCAGCTTTAAAGTTTTCATGAACAATAGCGTTATAGATTCTTTTACAAGATCTATTTTGAATTTGCTCAGATAAAGATTGATGAGCTTGATTCGATTTTGCTACCAAAATCAAACCAGTTGTATCTTTATCAAGGCGATGTACTATACCAGGGCGCAGCTTACCATTGATATCAGAGAGGCTATCTTTGCAGTGATACATGACTGCATTTACTAAGGTACCTGAATTTAAACTGGGAGCCGGGTGCACCACCATACCAGCAGCTTTATTGATAACCATGAGATCTTCATCTTCAAAGACTATATCCAGTGCTATGTTTTCAGCTTCAATTTCTAGCTTTTCGGGTTCAGGAATTTCTAGATCAATCTCGTCTCCAAGTCTTAATTTATAGCTAGCTTTGCTTGCTTTGGAGTTGACTAAGATCTTTTCCTTGCTGACCAAGGTTTTGATATATGATCGAGATAGTTTTAAGCTTGCATGCTCCGCCAGAAATTGGTCTAGCCTTAAACCTGCATTTTCATCGGTGACTTTAATTTTCATTTTTCTGCCAAGCCATCTCCATGAACAAAAAAACTATGCCAATATTGAGCGCGATATCAGCAATATTAAAAACAGCAAAATTAACAAAGAGTGGATTTATGAAGTCAACAACATAGCCGTGCATATAGCGGTCAAGTAAATTGCCTAAGCCACCAGCGATAATGAAAGCAAGACCAGGACTGAATTTATGCTTGATAAAAGACCAAATCATAATTGAAAAAACAATAATCGAGTTAATAATGGTAAGAACAAGAGCACTATCACTAAACAAACTAAAAGCGATACCGGTATTTTTCACAAAGGCAATCTCAAAAAGCCCTGCAAAAATTTGCACTGGTTCTAGTAATATGTTTTTGACATAAAATTTACTAAGCTGATCTAGAAGTAAAACTACAAGAACAATAAAAAAGCTCATTTTCATTTCTTGTTTTTTGTCTTTTTGTCTTTTTTCTCGTTTTGTTTTTGTTCAAGAGCTTTTGCTTTGCGTTTCATTTCTTGAAGATTTTGCATAGCACCAACTCTACTTTTACCTTGCATTTTAGCCGAGGCGTAAGCTGAGCTGCCTTGCATCACAATATTTGCAGTGATCATGTCAAACTTAGCTTCTCCCCTACGGACAAAGCCCCAAACTAAAAGAGGCAAAAACAGAACTTGAGGAATTAAATACTTGATCAGGTCTGGGTTTTCAAGACTCAAGGGGCGAACAGTAAAAGCCAAAACCGCAAGTACACTAACACCTATAATGCCCGCAAAAAATGGGATCATTTTAATTAGAGTAGTTTTCTGTAAATTCTGTGCTTTATTTTGACAAATTTCAGCTATTTGCAAGGCAATTTGAGAATTCACCTTGTCTCTTTGTAACCTTGTTACTACTTCAACTGCGCATTTATCGCTTGGATCTTCACCAGTTTTACTGATCATCCGCTTAATCATGGCAATAGACGAAAAGGATTTTTTGTCACGCTTGATTTCACGTAAAGTGCCGTTATAAAAATTATCAAAGAGCTTCTCTGCTTTTTCTCGGTTGACTTTAGATACGCTAAAGTCTGGTCCTTGCATGCTCTGCTTAGATTTTTTCATTACTTGCATTGACAGGTTATTTTA
>CAWUIS010000262.1:0-2042 GCA_963922625.1 uncultured Candidatus Melainabacteria bacterium
AATAGCTCAAATATCAACTTTACCAAATACAACACCAATAAGACTCAACAGATGGGAGCTTCTTTGATTGAAATTGATGGTAATAATTTCTGTGAAAATGTTGAAGTTAGGGTGAGTGTTGACGGGGATGATTTTAAAGAAAGACCGACAGCTTTTGGTGGCAATAATAAAGTATACGCAAAGCTAAAAACTAAAGATTTTAATGGCTCTAGCATAAAGATCAAACTTAGGCAAAAAGCCAAAAATGGCAAGTACTATAACTCTGAAAGATCTATCAACCTGAATCCTTTTGTTGCAAACAGCAAAACTAACTACAATATTCCAGCAAGTCACGCAAAAGAGCTGAGCCTTACTAATGAGCTTAGAAATAGTTTCTATTTTGATTATAAGGATAATTTAGGTAATGCTTACCATTACCTAGACAGTGCCGGTAGACCTGTTTTTGTGGGCAATGATGGTTCGGTTTATTCGCAAAAGCTCAAGTTTGATATTGGTGAGTCAACTGAAGCCTTTCTAAAAATACACACAAATGGTAATAAGTTTGATGGTATTCGTGCTTGGGTTAATGGCAATCAAGTCATTAATAAAAACCCCAACAAAGGCTATTTTGAAATTTCCTCTGATACTTTTTCTATTACAAGCGGTGAGGAGATCGAATTTAAAATCAAATTCATTAATCCAGCTAATAAAGGTGTCTCTCTTGACGCTATTACGCTTGTAACCAATCCACAAAAACCATTTATTGAAGATCTGAAATTAGAACTAGAAGATGTGCCAAACAAGCCTGAGCATAAAAGAGTCGATATTAGCTTGAAGTCTACCCCTGAGACAAAATTTCAAGTGGCCCATATCAACAGAAAATCAACCAAAGGCGCCAATGCCAATAACTACAAAATCCTTGAAGTAGCAACTGCTGAAACTGACAAAAACGGCTTTGTGGGAGTGAAATTAAAAGCAGTGAAATTCAAACCTGGTGAGCATTGGTTATTTTTCTACTTGAGTAATGATAAAGATAGCCATTCTAATACACTAATGCGTGAGCTGGTTATCAACGATCTTGCAAAATCTTTTAATAACAAGCTAGCTAGCGGGCAAGCAGCATTTATTAATGAAAACAAACTACAGGAGCTAATTCAAGCTGCAAGTGGTAATAACCACGGTGTCAATTTCAATGATCCTGAGCAAACAAATATTGCAATAACTTCTCCAAGTGAATTTACCGAGCAAGCCAATAATCAAAACTTTGAGATTCAGCTTAGTAGTAATGCTCCAATTCAAGCAAAAGAAAACTGGGTCTATGAAGTTAAGCTTTTAAATGGCTCAAATGAAGAAACTGCAACGCAAGTAAAAGACTTAGATGTCAAGCAAGTGGGCACTGAAAAGATTTGTTTTCCAATTACAGCTGATTTGATTGGCGATCATAACTTAGTTATTAAAACCTCTTACTACGATAAAACAATTAGAAAAACTTATCTCGGTGAAGTGTCGACACAACTGCATATAGTTGAAGACAAAGATCCAGTTGCAAAAATCATCACAGCCAATAAAAAGAAATTGATACTCAACCCAAGTGATAAAGAGAAACAAAGAGCCCAGTTTGATGGTTTTTATAGCTATGATCCAAACCGCGCTTCGGCATTTGGTGCAAATATCAATGATGGCATCTCTTCATATACTTGGTTTACTCAATTTAAATCACTTGAAGCTGATAGCCAAGATCCTTTTGCTGACTTGGACTCAAGTTATGATCCGAATGCTGAGACTTACTATATTGGACCAAGAACAGAGCCTGGTATTTATCGATCACTTTTAAGAGTAAGAGATCTTTGGGGTAATTATTCAAATACTGCAATTTCAGATTCGGTGCAAATTATTAGACCAGGTCAGCATTTAATTTCATCCTTGAGTGTCAAAAACTCACAGAAGATTTTTGAGCCTGATCTTAATGGCGAGTATCAAGTTGAGTTTAAAGCTAGAGCCAAGGTAATTAGCTCCACAAACAATAAGCCAACAGAATTCACCTACAAGTTTATTTACGGCGA
>CAWUIS010000263.1:0-2016 GCA_963922625.1 uncultured Candidatus Melainabacteria bacterium
TTGGTTGAATCTGTTACACAAGTTTTTTAGATGTTTATGCAAATCTTATTAGCCCTGTTTCTCATATTCTTACCAGTTTCAGCAAGACCTCCATATCTCGCTAAATACAATAGTCATCCACAAAAAATCAAAAAAGAGAGCTGTGGTCTATGCCATATTTCAGAATACGGTGGTGGTGCAAGAAATAAATTTGGTGATTTCTTTGAGCTTGAAGGCAAGCAAATCACTAATGATTTGATTAAAGAATTTCCTGCTAAGTTTAACCACTAGCGTGCTTATGTAAAATACTTGAAATATAGCTTTGGTAGGCTAATCCTTCTCTTGCTGCAAGCCTTTTTAAGATATTTAAATCTGAATTTGAAAGTCTGATATTGACTCTCGATTCTTTTTTTAAATAAGAGTTTGCGGCTTTTTTTGCTAATTGAATTTCTTGTTCTATATTCTCTGAACGAACTAATTCACCTTTATCATAGGCTTCAAGAATATCCTTTTCGTATTCGTCAAATTCCATTTAGTTTTTACCGATTTTTTGATTGCAAAAATGACTTCCTCAAAGCTTATTGATCGTACGTATTTGAGTATTTTGTTCTTTTCAGGACTGAAAACACATGGATATTATACCTCTATATGGTTATGGATTATATAAGTAAGTACTTGAGTTCCTAGACTTGGATGCTAAAAATGCAATTTTGAATCACTCCCTCAAAAATAAGCTTCGTATATAATATTTGGCTGTGCAAGATTACCTAGCAAAAGATATAGAAGCGAAATGGCAGCAAGCTTGGCAAGAATCTGATTTACATAAGTTTGATGAATCAAAGCAGGATAATCGTTTTTATTCATTGGTGATGTTTCCATATCCCTCTGGAAACTTGCATATGGGACATATGCGTGTCTATACCATCTCTGATGTTATTTCACGGCATAAACGCATGCAGGGTTTTAATGTACTCAATCCTATGGGCTTTGATGCCTTTGGTTTACCTGCTGAAAATGCTGCTATTGAAAGAGATACTCATCCTGGTACTTGGACCGATAAAAACATCGCCCATATGCGTGATGAACAGCTTAAGCGCATGGGTACTAGCTATGACTGGAGTCGAGAGGTCATTTCTTGTCATCCTGATTATTACAAATGGACCCAGTCTTTATTTCTCAAATTTTATGAAAAAGGTTTGGTTTACCAAAAAGAAGCCCCCGTAAATTGGTGTCCTGACTGTAATACAGTGCTTGCAAATGAACAAGTTGAAGATGGTATGTGCTGGAGACACACACAGACTCCTGTGCAAAAACGCATGATGAAGCAATGGTTTTTTAAAATCACTGACTACGCTGAAGAACTTTTACAAGACCTAGATAAACTTGAACATTGGCCTGAAAGCGTCAAAACCATGCAGCGTAATTGGATTGGTAAATCTACTGGTGCTGAAATTGACTTTAAACTTGACGGTCAAGACAAAACCATTACTGTGTACACAACTAGACCAGATACCATGTATGGAGTTACTTATATGGTGCTGGCTCCAGAGCATAAATTAGTTGCTGATTTAGTTTCAGAAGAGCAGCGTCAAGAAGTTGAAGCTTATATCGAAGCTTGCTCTAAAAAAACTGAGATAGAAAGAACAGCAGATGGCAAAGAAAAATCAGGTGTGTTTTTAGGCGCTTATTGTATAAATCCATACACGGGTGAAAAAATACCAGTTTGGATTGCTGATTATGCTTTGGTTGACTACGGTACCGGTGCTGTTATGGCAGTGCCGGCTCATGATTATAGAGACTTTGACTTTGCTAAAACTTTTGATTTGCCTATCAAGCAAGTGATACAAGCTCCAGATGATAAAGGTCCTGTGGAAAGCTGGACAGAAGCTTTTGCTGATTCTGGTGAGATGATTAATTCTGATAATTTTGATGCTATCAGCAATGAAATTGCAAAAGAAAAAATCACAAGATACGGTGAAGAAAAAGGTTTTGCTCGTTTTGTTACTAAGTATCGTTTGCGTGATTGGTTAATCTCGC
>CAWUIS010000264.1:0-2015 GCA_963922625.1 uncultured Candidatus Melainabacteria bacterium
ATGCTCAAACATTAACATGAGACAAATGAGTGAAATTACCCTGAGTGTAAATAACTAGCAGGGGTTTCATTTTTTCTTCATTTTCAAGGCAAGAGCCCCTGTATCTAAGGGGCGTGTCGCCAAACATATCTTTAACGAGAGATTACTATATAATCAATCAGATGAATCAAACCATAGAAAAACCACAAACAATCAAACTAGAAATTTTTAAAATGGACCCAAAAGTAGAAAGCCCTTTCTATGCATCCAAAGGCTCTGCTGCTTGTGACCTGCGCGCATTCATCCCAGAAGAAAAAACTATCACCCTTAAAGCTAAAGGTGGGAGGGCAAAAATACCTACTGGTTTAAAATTTGTTATTCCTGAAGGCTATGAAGTACAGCTCAGAGCGAGATCAGGCTTGGCTTATAAACATGGTGTTGCTTTAACCAATGGCGTTGGCACTATTGATTCTGACTACCGTGGTGAGATTCAAGCATTGATGATTAACCACGGAGATGAAGATTTTACTATTAATGATGGCGATAGAATTTGCCAAGCTTTAATAGCACCTGTTTACCAAGCCCAGCTCGTTGAAATCCAGCAAATGCCAGATGAAAGCGATAACGACAGAGGCGAAGGTGGCTTTGGTTCCACCGGAGTTTCTTAGAAAATTTCAGAAAAGCCGAGCAGGCTCTTAGTTTAGTTTAGTAAAAGCGTCGATAATCTTAGACTTATCAACAGCACCAATAAGCTGGTCGACTGGCTTACCTTCTTTAAAAATAATCAAGTTCGGGATGCTATTAATTCTGAATTTAACAGCTGACTCTGGGTTCTCATCAGTGTTGAGTTTTACTATTTTAACCTTGCCAGAATACTCAGTAGCAAGTTCATCTATAGTAGGTGCAAGCGCTCTACATGGACCACACCAAGGTGCCCAAAAATCTACTAATACAGGGATATCAGAATTTAAAACTTCTGATTCAAAATTGCTATCAGATACTTCAGTTGCCATAGTAGATCCATATTAACATGGAAAGCCCTAGACAAAAACATCAACTAAAAGACCTTCCAGCTCTCCTAAAGAAGCAACTAAGGCCATTTCATTTTTTTGTTCTTTGAAGAAATCCTGAGAAATTTGCTCTAATTTCTCGTCAACCAAATCCAACTTCTCAAACATTCCTTCTTTGGTCTGACCAGAATAGGCACCATCTCTAAGATCACTCAAAAAATCTCTTACATCAGATACATAAGTTTTGACATTATCTGGGGTGGGATGATGTTGCATCATTTGTCCCTTTCGCCTTAAATCACTAAAACGCTTTTGCATATTTTCAGATGTTATTTCTGAATCCTGACTAGATTGAGCAAGAAAATTACTAAAAAAATTGGTCTCATTTTTGTGAGAGCTACTAGCTTCAGCAGTGATTTCAGCAACTTCACTAGCAGCGCCAGAAGCTGCCCGCTGAAGATTAGGCATGATTTGGTTGGTAAAATTGCTAGTAAGCGCCTGTAAAGACATGCTATTAGCAATGTCCCCAAATGAATTTCTGACTAAATCGTCCAAAAGTACCATCCTTCAGCTAAATTTAAGCTTTACTGATTAGCAAAGGCTAGCTGAATTGCTAGAATTGTGCCTTCACGAGGAAAATCCTATGGCAGTAACGCTTGAAACCCAAACTAGAGATAAAACAAAAAAAGCTAAGGCGCTTAGAAAAGAAGGTACTATACCTGCAACTTTATATGGTCCTGAGATCGAGTCTCTCGACATCCAGCTGAACGCAAAAGAATTCTCACGAGTTCCATTTGAGGACTATAGTCACCTAATCCACCTCAAAGGTGATCTTAATCTTGATTATAAAGCTGGACATGAACAAGAAAAATCTAGCGAATATGAAGTGCTAATCAAAAAGATCCAAAAAGATGTCATTAGCCACGAAGTTCAAAATATTGAGTTCTACAAAGTGAAAAGAGGCCACAAAGTGACTATGAAGGTTGCTTTCAAGTTTGTTGGTAATTCTGAAGCTGTCAAAATGGG
>CAWUIS010000265.1:0-2008 GCA_963922625.1 uncultured Candidatus Melainabacteria bacterium
CTTTATTTAAACAAAGAGCTGGTAATCAAAGTGACTTAAGTTATATTGAAAATAATCTAATCGGTAGAGTCGTCAAATTACCTCTAGCCAAAGGATCTTTGATACGCCAAGACTACCTTGCTAAAAAAGGCACACTACCAGGGCTTGTAAATCTTCTTGAAGAAAAGCACTCATTACTTGATATTGAGGTACCCAAAACAGGATTCAATGTTTTCATCAAACCAAATGACTATGTAGATTTATTCGAGCATTGCAAAAACGGTCCAAAATTAATTGCAAGCAAAGTCAAAGTGATACTGGTGGATTCGATGGCACTAGGCATAGCTCCTATGCAAGTAAGCTCCGAGCAACGTAAAACCAGACAATTAAGCCTATCAATCCCAGAGACTATTTTTCCGGCTATTGCAAAAGCCAAGAAAAATAAAAGCTTAATGCTTACCTACCAAAACAAAAAACCACAAAAGATTTTCACAAGCCAAGCAAGCCCAAGCAAAACATACAACCCAAAGCCACAAAAACGATTCCAAGAATTAATCATGATACACGGTGATAAAAAAGAGGTACTAAAAACATGAGCAATATACTTTTTGTATCTGAAAGTGAGATCCCCAATGAGCTAGAGCTGGCTAAAAGAGAAATCTTAGAAGACGGCTTTACTATAAGTGGACCAGTACAATACAACAAAGCTATTTTCATTTTAAAAAATACTGCTTTTGACATAGTGCTGATTAATGCCAAAGACAATAAACTCAATGCCTATGAGCTGGTTGCTGACCTGAAGCAAAATTTCCGCAATTCAATGCAAGTAATTGTCTATCTTCCAGGGTCTAATTCTTGTGAGGGTAGTAAATTTGGCAAGTATAACGCTGATGTTGAAGATGAAAACAGCATCAAAAATGTCAGAGACAGATTAGTACAAAAAGCTCAGAAGCATTTTAGTATTGATGAAAACATTTATTCCTTTGTAAGTATTGATGGTGCTCTAGGTTGTAGTTCGATGGCAATCTTGTTAGCAAAGTACTTCAACCAAATGAACAAATCAGCTTTACTACTAGAAAGCAATAATAAATTCTCGATTAAAAACATGCTGAATCTTGAAACACAGCATGCTTTATTAAGCCGCGATAAGTCTAAAGAGCTTAATCAAATCAAAGATTTTGAATGGTTCTCATCATTTTTGAACAAAAGCAAGCTCTTGGATAAAACTTTTTATCTCCATTTATTCCACTCATTAACAGAAAGACAGGAGTTTTTAGAATCTTCATCTAAAATTCTAGATGAACTTGTTAAGCAATTTGATTTGTTCACTAATAGCTTTGATAAAGATGCTGACACAAAATCACTAAAAATTGGGCTCTTTGATTTAAGCAACAAACTCAAGCTTGTTTGTAAAGAACTCAACGGAAGCTCTTACAGTCTTTTTGAAGAGCTAGTTCAGCTAGGCTCACAGTACTCTCAAAACATAATCATGGACTTGTCGAACGACATCAGCACGAGTCTGAACAAACAATTACTCAGCTTTTCAAAATATATCATTGTGGTTTTCACAGATTCAATCGATGCAAAAACAAATTTTTTGAATCACAAAAAACATCTTGAAAGTAAATATAAAGCTGATATTATCCCGGTCTTGGTTTGCGATGAGTTTAATTACTCTAAGTATAAAAAATTGGATACTGAAGCTTGGGATACTGTGCTTGGTAGAAAACCAGTTTTATGCCCTAAAGATTTTAGTGCTTTCTTGGGTTTTATATACGACCAAAGAAAGCTCAAAACTTCCTCTAAGCTATTTCGCTTCTCAGAAGAACTTGCTCAGAGAATAGCCGGAGAGCAGTTTTCTTCCAAAAAAAATTCAGGAGTTCTCAAGCTTTTAAATGTTTAGTAATCTAATCGATTCTCGTGATTTATATGAAAGCCTGATTGATAGCAAAGTAGAATCTAGCTATTTGGAAAGAGCACTTGTCTATAGACAACAAATTTTCACCGTAGTTGCCAGCTTTCTTAATCC
>CAWUIS010000266.1:0-2005 GCA_963922625.1 uncultured Candidatus Melainabacteria bacterium
AAGAAGAGATGAAGAGTTTTAATGATTATCAAGTCGCTATGACTGGTGAGGAGAGACGAATTAAAACTCAACTTGAACATAGGTGGCAAAACTCCTTTAACGACCTAATATACAGAAATTCTACTGATATTTAGGGACAAGAATGTATAATTAATATAGTTATGAGACTCTTGATGCCAATACTATTAACACTGGTAATTTGCCTGCCAAGCAACGCTCTCACTAGAAAGCAAATAAGTAATTTAATTGGTGATTACAATATTATAGACGGACTTTCTAACGCTTTTAGTTTTAACATCTCTTCGATATCTAAGGTTTCAAAAGGTGACTATAGTCTTACTTACGATTTATCTTTTAATGGAACTGTGGAGTTTCAAAATCTAGTTGGAAGAATAGTTAAAAACCTGATGTTCATTAGTATTCCATCAGGATCAGTTACAGCGAATTTAGTGATTCCAGTAAAGTTTAAAAGAGGTAGCTTTGTTGATATTAACTCATTAGTAATGCTTAACTCTAATGGGGTAAGTTGCGATACAAGTACTTTATTAAACCCTACTTCTGTAGGAGAGTTTGAAGGTGATTACCTTTGCTCAGTTTACAGGAGCAGCACTGTTCCTGAAAGTGAGACAAATGTATACACTATTAAAAAAGTAAATTAAAAGTATTTTCTAGAATCAATAGATCGCTATATAACTAGCATGCAATCACCTTTGTACAGATCGTTGATGGGAAACGGTTTTAGATTTTCTAACCCAAGATCACAATTTCAACTAGATAAGCAAAATCGCATCAAGATGGACCCTGAAACAGGGAGACGGATTCAAGGTAAAGATAGGGTTGGTCTCAAGAAATTTCTACAAAATCCATACGGAATTAACGCTGGAAACGCTGTTAGTTTAAATATGCCAGAAGCTCCAGATTTGAGATCACTTTTATTTGGTGGTACTAATCCATTGGAGGGTCTTTTTTAAATGGTTGGTTTTTCAAATAGTGGATTTGCATCGGGGTTTGGTAACAAGTTTTCTAAGACTGGAAAGTTTGGTAAATCTGGTAGGAAACAAATAAAGGCTGCTGGTTACAAGAATGTAAAAGACTTCAAAAAGCAGACTGGAATAAACAGAAATATGAGTGGTTCGCAAATCAGATCAGGAGTTCAACCAACCTCTACTCAAACTCAAGCCCCATCAGCCATACCACATTCAGTACATTCACCTACAAACAGTCCGAGTAACCCCTTCTTAGATCAAGCTAATGATATTAGTAGGTTCGGAGCTGAAGTGACAACTGGAGATCAAAGTTTAATTGATCAGAGTGGTTTATCTCAGAACGCTAATTTAGCTAGAGATCAATTCAATTCTGCTAACTCTAATTCTTCAGAGTCAAGATCAGCTCTTCTTGATGCATTAATGGGCTTAGGAAATACACAAATTTCAGCTCCGGTCCAGCAGCGACTTGATGCTAATAGTCAGGCTAGACTGGATGAAATTGATCAACTCTTCAGACCTGGCGGTTCCAAGATGAGTG
The DNA here is from genome assembly GCA_963922625.1 of uncultured Candidatus Melainabacteria bacterium. Classification (GTDB taxonomy): domain Bacteria; phylum Cyanobacteriota; class Vampirovibrionia; order LMEP-6097; family LMEP-6097; genus CAWUIS01. The sequence goes on from CAWUIS010000266.1 coordinate 1,525, forward strand.
AATTTGACCGCAACCTAGAAAGAGTACGTGAAGGTTCTTTTGGCAGCGGTACTTTAGGCAGCTCAGCAGATATTTTTGGAAGACAAAAAGCTTTTAGAGATCTGACCAATGACCGTGCCGGAGCATTAATTAATGCAGGTGAACTTTCTAGACAAGAGTATTTAAATGAACTTAATAATCAAAGAAATATTGATTTACAAGCAGCGTCTTTAAGAGATCAGCTTTTAGGGCGCGACAACTCTCAAGCATTAAACTTCTTACAACAGTCTAATAATGCTTTTTTAAATAATGCTAATTCACAACTCAACGAAAGAAATCTTGGGCTAAACATCTTAACTCAAGGGTTAAATGCACAAGACAACAGCCTGAAGAATCAACTACTAACCAACCAACAGAATTTTGATAACCAAATGAATTTATATAATAGTGAGAATTCTGCAAGACAACAACTGCACAACAATCTGGTAAGTCGAGGTGAGCG
>CAWUIS010000267.1:0-1985 GCA_963922625.1 uncultured Candidatus Melainabacteria bacterium
AAAGCCCTGCTTTCTTCCCTATCAGAATCTTGATTGTGGTGCTCACTACTATGAGGGATTAACCAACCAATCTCACTTTGGTAATCTTCATAGGCCTCAGCCCACCAACCATCAGCAATAGAGAGGTTCATGACACCAGCCATCGCTGCTTTCATACCACTAGTACCACAAGCTTCACGGCGAATAGTTGGATTATTAAGCCAGATGTCGCTGCCATTGGTCATTTGAAAACCTAAGTGCATATCGTAATTTTCGACTATAATCAAGCGCCCAATAAAGCGGCTATCTAGAGCATGATTATAGAGATTTTGGATAAGCTCTTTCCCACGACCATCAGCTGGATGCGCTTTACCCGCAAATAGAATCGTTATAGGTTTTTCTTGGTCATTTAAAAGTTCTTCTAGGCGCTCAGGATCAGCCAATAATAAATTGGCTCGTTTATATGGAGCAAATCTTCGAGCAAAGCCAATTAACAAAGAATTTTCTTCAAGACCACCTTGAATTTGTTTGATTTTTTCCAACTCTAGGCCACGACGGCTATACTCCTGGAAAATTTTGTTTTTTAGAAATTTGATATATTGCTTTTTTTGATTTTGGTGTGCATGCCATAAATCAGAGCTTGGGATGTCATTGCCGTAAGTATCTTGAAGCTGACGGATTCCTTTATTGACCCATGTTGCACGGTGTACACCATTGGTAACATAGGTGAAAGTATCTTTTTGAGATGTATCCACCACATGCTTCCACATCTGCGCGCTGACTTCACCATGAAGGCGCGATACCGAGTTGGTGATTTTTGAAATCCTTAAAGCCAGCACTGTCATTGAAAACTCTTGAGGATTTTCTTCTTTGCGACCAAGGTAAATAAACTCCTCGATTGAGAAATGCATAGCATTAAAGAAATGACCAAAATCATTTTTGACCAGGTCAACATCAAAACTTTCGTTACCAGCTGGTACAGGTGTGTGTGTGGTAAACACGGTTTTGATTTTCATTCTTTTAATTGCTTGTTCTAAAGTGAAGCCTTTAAGGAAAAGACGACGAATTCTTTCTACGGCAATAAATGCACAATGACCTTCGTTGAGATGGTAAACACCAGCATCTAAATTCAAGACATCTTTGAGTAAGCGGATACCAGCAATGCCGATTAGCATTTCTTGTTTGAGCCTCATTTCACGGTCACTTACATAAAGCTTTGCAGTAATAGCCCTATCTTCTGGTGAGTTTTCGTCTATGTCAGTATCAAAAAGGAAAAGTGGAATGCGACCAACTTGTACTTGCAAAACTCTCACCCAAACAGATCTACCTTGTAATTCAACAGGTATTTTGATTTGGTCACCAAACCTATTTAGTAAGACTTTCACTGGTAAGGTTTTCCAATCGCGATAAGGAAAATGTTCAACTTGATAACCAGAGTTGTTGATTTCTTGTACAAAATATCCTTCGTGGTAATAGAGTCCTAAGGCAACAAGATTTAAATCAGCATCTGAGCTTGCTTTGAGGTGATCTCCTGAAAGTACACCTAAGCCACCTGAGTAGATTGGTAAACATTCGTGTAGACCATATTCCATAGAGAAGTAAGCAGTTACAGCTTTGCTACTATCAAAAAATTCACCTGAATTCCTGGTGCTCATATAATCTTTGAAATCAGCATAGACAGCTTCATAACGACTAGTAAACTCAGCGTTTTGACTAAGCTCCAATAACTGATCTCTAGTTAAACTTTTGATGACTTTAAGAGGATTACGGTCAAAATACTGCCATAGTTCAGGGTTGATTGAAGCAAAAAGATCTTTGGCATTTGCATTCCATGACCACCAAAGGTTGTAGCTCAGCTCATTTAAGCCTTTGAGTTTTTCTGGTAATGCCGCTTCTAGAGCTAGGCACTGCACACTAGGATCAGAAGGAGTATTAAACTCTTGATTGGTTTTAAAAGGATTTTCATCGAAGAGTTTTTTAGATGAAATTTGCCTGTCGTAGCCTTT
>CAWUIS010000268.1:0-1979 GCA_963922625.1 uncultured Candidatus Melainabacteria bacterium
CAAAATAGCGTAAGCAATTTCAAAAGGAGGGGGTGAAACTTGACACTGTTTGAGGCCGCACAGCGGCCGAGTTTGTTAAGTTTCACCCCCGAGAGAGCAGAAATTGTAGCTATTTTGCAACAGCGGAGACTTTTTTTGGACACTTTCTTTCGAAAAGTCGTACAACATAGCACATAGTAGACCCCTATGCTGTGTTAAGCATTTTTAAAATACACTATGTAGGACGCATATGCTTTGTAATAAGAAACATAAAGCCGGCTTACCAAAGAATTAAAAATTTCTTTCACGTGCTCTAAGGCAACAAACTATGGTGCTTAACGGTAAGCCCTGCCAGTTTTTGGAACGGAGTCAAACTACCAGTAAGTGCTGGGCGTTGTGCTTTATGTGTGCCTTCTTTGTTCAAGGCAAAGTCCATAAAAGTGTTCTATTGTTTATGTTGGTGAACGCATTTGTACTTCGATAGGCATACTTTTTCTCTTGCAAGACGCTACATCCCTAAAATTTCATGCTTTACCAAGCTACTAAGCTACTCTAGGGATTTTTACCTCGTATCCTAGCGCTTCAAGCTTTTTGATATAACCACTGACCATTGCCTTTTTGCTAGCCCGACCCCGTTCAGGTCCTAAGTGCTTATAACTATTGCCGTCTTTAATAACAAAATAAACTCCTATGAGCATCTTATGGGCTATAGCTACCAAAGCTTTTTTGTGGCCTATACGAGTCTTTAACTGATGATATTTACTGCTTAAGTAATGATTTTTCTTCCTGATTGCTGCCCAAGCACACTCTATCATCATGCCTTTGAGCCATTGGTTCCCTTGTGGTATACATGACTTTCTCTGCTTGCCAGCACTTTGGTTGTTACCTGGAGACAGACCCGCCCAAGAGCATAAATGCTTTTCATTAGGGAATTGATTCATATCTACGCCAATTTCAGCAATGATAGTGTCAGCTCCTTTCTTTTTCACACCGGGAATCGTTTGTAATAGTTCATGAACCTTTTGAAAATATTGTGCAATGATTCGGGTTATTTCCTGATCATACTTTTTAATTTCCTTTTCGAGATAAGTGATATGCTCCAGAATGCTTCTTAGAATAAACTGATGATTTTGGGTAAACTTCCCATGTAATGCTTCTATAGCCAGCTCTTTTTTAGCTGCTAGTCGGGCATCGTGCTCCATGTGCTTAGCTAGTAGGTGGGAATCGGTAATGCCATTAGCCAAATCGTTCAGGATAGCTCTTCCTGCTTTGCCGAAGGAATCCGACAAAATAGAAGAGAGCTTAATATTGCTGTCTTGGAGAATCTTATGGAGTCTATTTTTTTCGCTCGTAATCTGTTCTTGCAATTTTTTCTGGTGCCTTGTCAAGTTGCGGAGCGCTCTGACGTTTTGGGGTGGAATAAAGCTGCCTTTTAATAATCCAGCGCGCAATAATTGGCAAATCCATTCAGCATCTCTGACGTCGGTCTTCCTTCCAGGGACATTTTTGATATGTCGAGCGTTGGCTAAAATAAGCTCGAAATCTTCACCTATAATGTTAAAGACAGGTTTCCAATATACACCTGTACTTTCCATAGCTACATGAGTAACACCATGCTTGTGCATCCACTCCTTGAGCTGCTCAAGCTCATTAGTCATAGTGCCAAAAGTTTTTACTTCTTTTACGATCGTATCTCTATCTTTGACCATAACGCAAGCGACAATAGTTTTTTGATGGACGTCTAGCCCACAGGCACTGTCAATAATAGTTTCTTTAATAATGTTCTGTTCCATGATTGGTAAAATTTTCAGGTTTAACGAATACTTGACGTCTCTGAAGTTAAACCATCTCACGACTCAGAACTCCTAAACTATTTTAGAAGGGCTGTTGTTGTTAAGAAATAAGGATTAGTGATGGAGTCACAAAACTCCTTGGATCAATATCGGGGCTACATCTTTTCATATCTTATGGTGTGCAAAATGTTCATGGGGGTTTTTGTG
>CAWUIS010000269.1:0-1976 GCA_963922625.1 uncultured Candidatus Melainabacteria bacterium
GTTTGCTTACATTTAGGACTAAATTTATAGAATGGCTTTCTTGGCGTGTGAGGATTTTCTACAGTCAGAAAAGTGTTAACCCACTGAAGTGACTCTGGAACCTTGCGCTTGTAGGATTCTTTGCAAATCCATGCCATATCTTCAGGGAAAGCTGGAACTGCACTAACAATGCGCCCCTCTGAATCCTTAACTTCAACTTTGCAAGTCAAGTAGTGCTGGAGAATGCTTGTAGGTGATGATTCCTTTGCTTGCCCTGTATCGCTTCTAATCTGCTTGTCAGCTATGCAGGTGTCAATAGTGTGGAAGCAGCCCCAGCGGTGAAGCATGTCATGTACTTTGTTACCGGCATCAACAATATTTAGCTGCGATTGATAAATTTCTTCAACAAAGTAGGTTGTTCCAGTGTTGTAGTCTAAATACAAAAGAAGCCAGCAAGCTGGATCACGCCATCCATAATCATGAAGCAGGAGCCAGCGTCCATTATCCTTTTTGAGGATGTTCCAAAGCTCTGAAAAATTGAAAATATTCCAATCTTCAGACTCCCCTGTTTTCAAATTAACTATTTGGTCCTTGTAATCAAAAACAACTCCACGGGGGCGCTCGAAGATACCTAAAATACGGGCATTGTATTCAAGCGGGTCACCGGAAAGCGCGTCTTTTAGCCTCTGCTTCTCAACCTCTGTCATGTACGGGTTGTCATCCAGCTCACCAGTGATGAAGCGGCAATATTTTTGCATCTTGGCAAACTCGCCTTCACCTTTTTGAATATCTGTTAAAAAATTCTCGTCTTCTGTGTGTGGTAGTCTGGTAAAACACTGGAAGTACTGAGCATTGTTACCGGTCATCCTCGTTGCGAGTGCCTTAAATAGAGTTGGACTAACCCCCTCGTCAACAAAGATGTAATGAGGTGATGATGACTCAAATGCGCTTATATCTGATGACTTTGGTTTAAATAGAATCTCTGTTTTAGAGCCATCATCAGCAGTGATATAAATTCTTGTTACTTGTGGACCGTCTTTTTTAAGCTTGAACTGGTGTGGAAGCATGAAGCCAGTTATGTCCTTTAAGACCGTGTCATTGAGTACGTTGTAGTCTTTACCTACAAACCAGATTCTGAGAACTCTGTTTGTACTTGGTTGGTGGCGTGCTTTTTTCCACTTGCCGAGCGCAATTGAAACAAGTAAGAAGCACATTGCAAAGGTCTTGCCGAACCTGTTTGACGCCAGAGCAATTACAAAATCCTCTGTTGCATTGATGAATTCTTGTTGTTTTTTGTGGCTGTGTTTAAATTTTTTGAGCGGGTCTACGTGAGATTCTTCGTACTCAATCTCATGAAGAAGGGAGAGGATTGCATCTGCATCCTTGTCACTCTTGATACTACCTAAGAGCCTTTCAAGTTTTTCTGATAAATCTTCGTCTGGATTGTTACCGTCATCTTCAGGTAACGCTGCTGCGACCATGCAGTTGATATAGCCAGATGTTATGCTGTTGCATTATGCTCTTGAAATACTTACAAGACAATATTTTCATTTTGTGCTTTACCGCTGCGTGTATTGTTTTTTGGGTCATTCAGCGAAATAAGGCATCTAAAATTCAGAAAAATTGTATTAGGTTGATCGAGGATATTCTTGCTGACAGTGATCATACGGAAGTATCTCAAAAACAAGCTGAGTACTATACTTATAAGGTAAGTGTTATTAAAAGGTATCTAAGGCGACACACTCCATATGAGGTCTACGCTAGTTTTTTAGTGGATGTCGGTACTGATCCTGATTTTTCTTGGCAGTTCTATTCAATTGGTAGTGCAGATATTAGCAATTACTTGGAAAAAGTTTCTATTGCATTACGTACAACCGTAAATTCGCTAAAGACAGTAAATTCAATTCTCTTGCAATTGAAAGATATAGTTAATGCCAATAAGTAAGAAAAAGCGCCAGTTGAGTATCAAAGGGGGGAGAAACTACAAACTGACGCCT
>CAWUIS010000270.1:0-1964 GCA_963922625.1 uncultured Candidatus Melainabacteria bacterium
ACCTGAAATGGCAATACGGATAGGAAAGAATAATTTCTTACCTTTTAAGCTCATTTCTTCACCTAGTTTATTAATCTCATCCTTCATCGACACAGCATCAGTAAAATCAAAATTTTCCAGGCGCTTGCTCAGCTCTAGGAGTAAATCCTGACCTTCATCAATGAACTTTTGTAGTTTTCCGTCGATTTCAAAGTCATCAAAAAAGTAAAAAATATTTTCATTGATATCTTCAAGTTTGTTCAGATTACCTCTAATAGAGTCAATGAGTTTTACTTGGTCAGCTGAAGAGAACTTAGATAAATCATATTTCAAGTAAGGTTGAAGTTTTGTCATTAAATCATCATGTGGAAACTTAGATAAATACTCACGGTTGTACCAATTTAGTTTTTGGATATCGTAAATAGCTGGACTTTTGCTCATGCCCTCTATATCAAAATTGTTTTTGCCATGATCAAGATCATAGATTTCAGCTCCTGAAGGGCAGGTGTAGCTTGTTGCTATAAGATAGTTATTCAAAGCATCAGGCAGGTAACCTTCACGCATATATTTTTCAATACCAGCAATATCACCGTGTTTTCTCTTGGATAATTTTTGTTTGTCTTTAGTGAAAATCAGTGGTAAATGTCCGAATTCAGGGACTTTATAATCAAGACTTTGATATATAGCAATTTGCTTTGCAGTATTAGTCAGATGATCCTCACCACGATAAACGTGCGTGACGCCCATGTCGTTATCATCTAAAACAACAGCAAAATTATAAAGTGCCTGACCATTGGCTTTCATAATTACTGGATCTCCGCCCAGATCTTTTGTGTTGATGCACATTTCACCACGGATATGATCTTGCCATTTAATATCTCTTGGCTCTCCTAGCTTTAATCTAATAACAAAGCTTTTGCCTTCAGCAATCTCTTCTTCAGTAGGTTCTTGCCTATAAGCAAGTCCAGAATTTAATAGCTCCTCGACAATTTTTGCATGGTTTTCTTGCCGCAGAGATTGACGAACAACACCTTCAATTTCTAAATGAGTTAATAGATAGTTTTCAAAGCCCTGTGGTGTATCCCAGTCTATACCAAGCTCCTGAAAGCCAGAGACAATCTCTTGGGTATACTCATCTTTGCTTCTTTTTTGGTCAGTATCCTCCAAGCGAAAATAAAACTTACCTCCATGTCTGCGAGCAAAAAGCAGATTGTAAAGAGCAGTACGAACTGTACCTAGGTGCAGGTTTCCAGTTGGACTTGGTGCGATGCGGGTTATGACATTCATGTTGATACAGGGATTTTCAAAGCAGCACTACGAATAGTTTTAGCTTCTTTTGATAGTATAGTAGATCTTTCAAGTGCCTTAGCAGGGCGAGGCGAATCCAGCCTAAAATGCACACCGCGGCTCTCTTTTCTTTGCAGGGCTGATTTTGCAACTAAGTATGCAGTCATTCTCTCTTTACTCAAATCAAGTGATTCTAAGAATTTCACAGTTGATTGAAGTGACTTTTGTCTTCGCTCAACACCCACGTTTTTTGACATGACACTACGAATTTGTTCTAGATTTTCTTGGTGAGCTTTTTTCTCTCTATGAGTCACAGGCACAAAATAGTCAGAACAATAATCAAACTCATCAAAACTTTCTGCAGTCAGGTTAGCATCCAAAACAGCTTGATAAGCAAGTTCAGGAACAACTAAGCATTCAAGCAATGAATTACTAGCAAGACGGTTTGCTCCATGTAAGCCATTGGAAGCGCACTCACCAATTGCAAAGAGCCCAGAGACATTAGTTCTTCCTGCAATATCCGTTTTGATACCACCAATACTGTAGTGAGCTGCTGGTCTTACCGGAATCAAGTCCTGATCAAGCTTATAGCCGTAGTGATCACAAAACTGGTAAATATTAGGGAAGTCTTTTGCCAGTAATGCTTTATCGATTTTAGTTGCATCTAAGTAAACAAAATCGGTTTCTGTCTGTTTCAT
>CAWUIS010000271.1:0-1938 GCA_963922625.1 uncultured Candidatus Melainabacteria bacterium
TGCTGCAGATATCATTAACTCTTGGGGCATTGCGGTCAAAATCATCAGGCATCCAGTACCTACTCCTGTAATTGCCTATGCTGCTCGAGAGGAAGCTTCTTGTGGCGCACTCACTTTTACAGCAAGTCATAATCCTCCAGAGTATATGGGGATCAAATACATCCCGGAATACGCTGGACCTTCTAGCAAAGAGATCACTGAAAAAATCTTAAGTCATATAAACGAGATTGCAGAAGACCCACAAAAATCAAAAGAAACAATTCTTGCCCAGTTTAGTTTGCTTAATAAAGAGCAAGGACTAGATTCTAGATTTGCAAATCTAGAAGAAGAAACAAGGTCTGTTACTGCTTCTAGTTGTGGCTTGACTGATGATCTAGATCCAAGTGAGTACTATTTTGCGAGTTTGCGAAAAATTATCAATTTTGATGCAATCAAAAAAGCTAATGCAGCAAAAGCAACAAAACTCATTTACGACCCCCTATATGGTTGTGGTATCAACTATACCGACAAGCTACTCAAAGAAGCTGGTTTTGATCTTGAAGTTTTGCATTCAGAGCATAGTCCTACCTTTGGTGGCTCTTTGCCTGACCCTAAAGAATCAAGGCTAAGCGAGCTACGTGATCGCATCAAAGAGAGTAAGGCTGATATGGGAGCCGCTAATGACGGTGATGCTGATAGATTCTCTTTTATGGATGAGGAGGGGAATTTTTATCCTGCAAATAAATCTCTCTCTATTATTCTTAAATATTTAGTCGAGCAAAGAGGTTTTAAAGGAGTAGTGGCGCGTACCGTTGCAACGACACATTTGCTCGATGATATAGCAAGTAAGCTTGGTCTTGAAACTATTGAAACGGCTGTAGGTTTCAAGTGGCTTTGTGACATCATGCGCAAGCAAGATACTGTACTCGCTGCTGAAGAATCAGGTGGTATGAGTATACTTGGTCATATACCTGAAAAAGACGGTATTTTGGCGATACTTTTGCTTGCAGAAGTAATGGCTATTACTGGTAAAAAACTTTCAGAGTTGTGGGATGAAGTCCAAGAATTTGCTGGCAAAAAATATTACTATCACAGACTAGATCTGCATCTTGCTGGGGCCGCTAAAGATGAGCTGATGGCAAAATTCCTAAAAGATGATTTAAGCGAAGTTGCTGGTATCAAAGTTACTAAAGTGGATAAAACGGAAGGCGCTAAAGTTTACTTGGAGAATGCTACCTGGTTTTTGGCAAGACCTAGTGGTACTGAAGCTATGTGCCGGGTTTACCTAGAAGCTAACTGCCCTCAAGAGCTTGAAAGAACAATCAAGGCTGTGGAGTCATTGATATAGCTTATAAAGGGACCTAAAATCAAGAATCCTTTATAATCAAGCTATGCGTAAGTTTTTGTATATTTGTATCTTTGTGCTATCGAGCTTCACATTTGTGTCTTGTGCTCAAAACAATCAAGAGACAGCTAGCAAAACTAGTAATAATCAAGCCATAGGTCCTGAGCTAACTAAATTTCTTGAGGCTTCATCTAAGCCTGCAGCTATCAAGTTTTATGCTGAATGGTGTTCAAGCTGTGAGAGATACGCGCCTACTTTTGCTGCAGTAAAAGCGGAGCTGGCTGACCAAGCAGATTTTTATGAAGTTGATATAGACCAAAGTCAATTCAAGCTTCTTACCAAAGAACTTAAAATTTCTCGCATCCCTATGACTGTCTTTGTGTCTCAAGATAGACAAAATTTGAGCAAGAAATTAGGAGCATTGACTAAAGATAGTTTGACAAATAAGGTAAAACACTTGGCAAATATCTAATTAATTTGTTATATTAATACATGTTTTGTTCGATTTAAAACCATCTGTGAATATTGCCAGTTCAGCTCAAATCCACCCCACTGCAATTATTGAAGAAGTGGTTAGTATTGGTGACAATAGTATTATCAAAGAATACTGCATC
>CAWUIS010000272.1:0-1917 GCA_963922625.1 uncultured Candidatus Melainabacteria bacterium
TGCCAGCCATTATCGAGTCCAAGTACCTGAGTCAAACCTGCCATTGCATGCAAAATCCCTGCAAAATTATAGGCATAAGCACGTGATTTCACTTTCCAATCCACTGGTTTATTATCATGCTCTTCTCTGTGCAAATCATCTAATTGCAGGTTATCTGCGTTAATTTGTGTTAAATCTGCTTCCTCGAAGAGGTCATGTTCTAAGACATGGTCTAGGTTATTGCTTAAAGCTTGTGGCCCAATGCGAATATACGTAATTATAAAATACTTGGGATTTCACTACTAAAAATACCTGGGTTAAATTAATATTCCTTACATCAATTCTTAATCAAGTCAGTAGATCAATTTCATCAAAACTTTTAACTGCTTGGTGTCGGTCTATAGCTTCAGTACCAGGCCGCAACAATTGCAAAACTTCTAATCCAGCCTTAGAAGCGGCATCTAACTCAGCAGCGATATCACTTAAAAAAAGTATTTGCTTTGCAGGAAGATTTAATTGCTGACTAATTTTTTGGTAAGACTCTGGTTCTTTTTTGCCACCAATATTGGTATCAAAATTACCAGAGAAAAGATAGTTAATATCTCCTTTAAGGCTAAAACCAAAAAGTAATTTTTGTGCATGCACAGAACCAGACGAATAAATATAGACTGGGATTTTTTGAGAATACCAATTCAGGATTGAATTGTAAGCATCATCATAAATATGACCATGGTAGTCTCCATTTTTATAGCCTTGCTCCCAGATCAAGCCTTGTAGATCCTTGAGTGGTTTTAATTTTTTGTCTTGGTCTATCCAGCTTTGCAAAATTTCTAAACAAGTTTGTAAATCATTTTCTTTTGTGAGAACATCTTTAGCTAAAACTTCTAGTAGGATTTTTTGTACTTCAGCTTTTTCAAAATTTTGCTCCAAAAAAACTGGCATCTGCTGCTTTGAATAAGGAAATAAAACTTCATGGACAAAACTAATAGAGCTAGTTGTTCCCTCTATGTCCGTAAGTATCGCTTTTATATTTTTAAACTGAACCATTTACCAATCTGCAAGAAGAGGAAAGTCTTTAGCAATATCGCTGCCTGTATACTCTGCTTGCCAACCTTTTTCATCACCAAAAAAACGTAAGCAACTAAAAAATGCTTTTTCTCCCATATCAAACCAATGCTTAGTAGCTGCCGGTACTCTAATAAAATCTCCACTTGAACAAAGAATTGAATATACCTGATCTTGATGATGAACCACAAACAAACCTTGTCCATCTATAAAAAATCTGATTTCGTCATCAGTATGGGTGTGTTCACGTAGAAATTTTTGATTCAATTCTTGAATTTTACTCAGCCCTATTTTTTCATAATCAATGTCCACAAAATCATGACTTTTAAAATTAAACTTTGCTTTTACTGCAGCAATTTTTTCGTTATTGTTTTTATCCTCTAGTTGCCAAGTCTCAATATCAATATTGGCTTTGTGAAGCTCATGTTTGATTGAAGCAAAATCATCAGAAAAAAATTTTTGCTCTTTCGTTTTAACATCAAATATTTTCAGTTCAGGCATTGTTATTCAAGTTCCTTAGCTGTATTTCAGCAGCAAACAATGTCTCAAAAACTTCAATTTTACACAAGGTCTCCTCGGAGCTTTTACCCCAGCTATACATACCGTGCCCTTCAATCAAATAAGCATTGATTCCAGAGTTTAGCTGCATAAAATCATCGACCTCTTTTGCAAGAGAAGAAATCTCTTGAGTATTTTTAAAAATCGGCACTAATTCTTGGTGCATATGATCTTGAATACCAGGTAGCGCCTTGAGAAGTTCGTAATTAGAGAGCTTAAGGTAATTGTTAGCACCAAGAAGCTTTGAAATAACAACTGAGTTTATCGAATGAATATGATAGACAACATGAACATCAGCTAGTGCCTGGTAGATTT
>CAWUIS010000273.1:0-1915 GCA_963922625.1 uncultured Candidatus Melainabacteria bacterium
TAAACTCATTGAAATAGGTATAGTCCATCTCGGTCATATTTAAACCAGAAAGATTCATCAACTCTGGTTTTTCAGCACCTTGCAAAGTCACTTGTCCAATATTCTGGGATTCTAAAATCAAGACAATATCCTCCGCTGATAAAGGGCCTGGATAAAAATCTCCCATCAATGGTTCGTCTTTTCTAGTATCATCTTTGATGATTTGAGATTTACGTAACTCATTTGCTTTTTTTTGTTTATACTCGTGGATAATTTCTTCAAGCTCAGGACTTAATTCTCCTTGAAACCATTTAGGAACTCTTTTATGAAGCAAGACATAGCCCTTGAGCTTTTGGTATTCCTGCCCTTTACCAAGTTCTATAAATTTCAATACAAAAAGTATAAACACCAACAAAGCAAGAATAAGAATGATAATCCAAAGTGGATTACGTACTAAATAGTAAAGATCGCTTTTCAAATTGACTTTATTGAAATCAATCCATTGCTTTGGTTTTGGTTTTTCTACAACTGGCTCTTCTTCCAAGTCAAAATCAAAAGCCATCTCCTCATCAGAAGCAAATTCATTATTCTCTAAGTCAAGCTCAGTATCATCATCTTCATCGTCGTCAAAATCGTCCTCAAAATCATCTTCAAGACCAGCACCTTCGGCTATATCGCCAAAAGTTTCTTCTGACTTTTTTTCGTCCTCATCTGGCATTAATCCAAATATTCCCTGGCGTCAAAATTTCCTGCAATTATCTCGGATCTTATTTTGCTTGCAAGTTTAGTTAAATAATGTAGGTTATGAATACTCAAAAGAGTTGCAGCTGTCATTTCTTTGGAACGGAAAAGATGTCTTATATAAGCTCTAGAGTGATTGGTGCAGGCATAACAATCACAATTCTCATCCAAAGGTCTTAGATCATCTTGATATCTAGGAGATTTGATAAGCTGGCGCTTACCGTCAGCATCGAAAAAAGCACCATGCCTAGCAATGCGTGTCGGCATGACACAATCAAACATATCGATGCCGGCACTAATTGCTTTGACTATATCTTCTTTGGTGCCAATACCCATCAAGTATCTAGGTTTATGCTCTGGCAAAAGTGGAGTAGTAAAGCGCACTATCTCATCGATATCTTCCCGGCTTTCTCCAACTGAGACACCGCCAATAGCATAACCAGGAGAGTCCAGCTTGCTAATAAACTCAGCACTTTCTTGGCGCAGATCTTTATAAATACCACCTTGAGCAATCAAAAATAAAGCTTGATCTTTTGGCTTGATAGTACTTGCCATATGAGTTTGATAGCACAGCTCAGCCCAGCGGTGAGTCCTGTCCATGGCTTCTTTTGCTTGAGCATGACTGACTCCACCATCAGGGCAATGATCAAAAGCCATGATGATATCAGCCCCTAATTTATTTTGGATTTCGATTGATTTTTGCGGGCTAATAAAATGCTTTGATCCATCAATATGATCAATAAAACTTGCTCCAGTATCGTCAATTTTGCATTTGTTAAGTCGCGCCTGAGAAAAAATCTGAAAACCACCTGAATCAGTCAAAAAAGGTTTTTGATATGAAGTCCAGCCATGCAGGCCACCAGCACTATGAATCAAGTCTTCCCCTGGTCTCAGGTGCAGGTGATATGTATTGGATAAAACTATTTGGCAACCACAATTATCTAGCTGTTCAAATGTAAGGGCCTTGATAGTTGATTGCGTTGCCACTGGCATAAAAACAGGCGTTTTTATCTCACCATGACTAGTCTTTATGACACCAGCTCTGGCTTTTTCATACTGCGCTTCTAAAGAGAATTCAAATACCATACAGACTGACGAATTTTTAGAATGGCATATAAATGCTAATCTGGGAATAGACTATATAGCCAAATGAACGAAAAACGTGAAAAACAAATTCCATGTATAGTCGGCAAAG
>CAWUIS010000274.1:0-1913 GCA_963922625.1 uncultured Candidatus Melainabacteria bacterium
CTTTACGGAAAAAATTTACCCAATAAACGCGCTAGGCTCAATAGCGAGCTACCTTTGATCGTTCGTGAAAAACAGAAAAAGATCAAAGATTATAACTTTAAAAACCCTGATAAATTTTCAAAAGATCATCTCAAGGTTTTAGGTTCTATCCACGAACATTTTTGTCGCCAGGTGACACTTGCTCTCAATGCAACATTAAGGATGCCTATTGAGTTTACCGTTGCTAATGTGCAGCAGCTTACTTACGGTGATTTTATAGATTCAATGCCTGAAGATTTATTGACAGGAGTACTCAATATGTACCCTCTTGTCACTCAATTTTGTTTGGGTATTGAGAGACATCTGATTGGTGCCATGATTGATAGATTACTCGGGGGTTCTGGTGTTTCTAGTATCAGCTCAGAAGAACTTACAGACGTTGAAGTTGGCATTATCAAAGACACCATGAGAAGGATACTGCACTATGTACCAGAAGGCTGGCAAGCTTTGATTCCAGCTACTGATGAAGTAGAGTTAGTTGCTCTTGAAACTAGCCCAACAGCAGCCCAAGTTGCTGCTTACTCTGACATTGTTGCTTTAATCACTATCAATGTGGAGATCGGTGCTGACTTGGGACTGATGTCAGTTTGCATTCCTTACTCTGCTTTGGAAGATATCATTATCACTCTTTCAAAACAATCTACCTATAGAAGTGATCGTCAAAGCAGTGATGATTCCAGAGATTTTATTATCACCAAGCTAGCTTCAAGTCCGATGCCTATGAAAATAGTTCTTGCTCGAGGTGAGCTTCAACTCTCTGAGGTTATGGATATGCAGATAGGTGACATTATCAAGCTCAACACAAACCTCTCAGAAAAGTCTGAGGTATGGGTTGGAGACGAGCTGAAATACATGGGTAGACCAGGTCAAATCTCGAATAATTTTTCGGTAGCTATATCAGAAGAGTTTAAAGAGGATTAGTTAGCTACTTTGGTCCTCTCGTGTGCCAAAAAATCCATTTGTCCTCTTAAACTAGAACCAACAGATTCAATTTTGTGATCTGCTTCATTTGCTCTTGTTGCTTTGAAACTTGCACAAGCAGTTTTGTTTTCTAGTATCCAGTCACGAGCAAATTTACCTTCTTGAATATCTTTAAGTACTTCTTTCATGCGAGCCTTAACTCCTGCATCAATCACTCTTGGTCCAGATACATAGTCACCGTACTCAGCGGTATTAGAGATGCTGTTTCTCATATTTGCAAGACCACCTTCATAGATCAAATCAACAATAAGTTTGACTTCGTGAAGACACTCAAAATATGCCATTTCTTCTGAGTAACCAGCTTCAATTAATGTTTCAAATCCAGCTTTGATAAGCGCTGAAAGTCCACCACAAAGAACAGCTTGCTCACCGAATAAATCTGTTTCAGTTTCTTCCTTGAAATTGGTTTCAAAAACACCAGCTCTAGTACCACCAACTGCTTTGGCATAGCTTAAAGCGGTTTCTTTAGCTTTACCAGATGCGTTTTGGTGAACAGCCACCAAAGCAGGTACACCAAAACCTTGAGTGTAAACGATTCTTACTCTATGACCTGGGCCTTTAGGTGCAATCATAATTACATCAACATTTTCTGGAACTGTGATTTGGTTGAAATGTATTGAAAAACCATGAGCTACCGCAAGCGTTTTACCTTCTTTGAGGTGAGGCTTGATTTCTGAGTTGTAAACATCAGCGTGTTTTTCGTCAGGAAGTAAAATCATGATCAAATCAGCTTCTTCAGAGGCTTTAGCGACAGTAGTTACTTTAAGACCGTCTTGTTCAGCTTTAGCCCAGCTCTTTGAACCTTCGTATAAACCAATGCGAACATCAACACCACTTTCTTTTAAGTTAAGCGCGTGTGCATGACCTTGTGAACCATAACCGATAACTGCAAC
>CAWUIS010000275.1:0-1904 GCA_963922625.1 uncultured Candidatus Melainabacteria bacterium
TGGAGAACAAGAATTAGAACTTACAAAGACGGAAGAGAAGCTTTCACCTATACAAAAAAAGCGCCTTGAGCTTAAAGAAAATGAGGCTAAGGCATTAGACTTTATTTTTCCTAGTATTGAAAATGGCACTGAAGCTATCAGCAGAGAGAACTTTTTTAGCCGCACAGAAAAAGAGCAGCTTTTATCTCTGTGGCGAGCAACTATTGCTCGTAATAGAACAATCCAGTTCATCATTAAGTCTCTTTCTAAAAACCCAAATGAAATTGAAAAAAACAATGCTGTGATGCAGGTACTCTCAAGAGCTCTCTTTGTACCTTTTTATGCTGTTTCTGCGGTGGCTGAAAATTCTTTAATTAGTGGCGGCTCGGCTGTTGGTGCCAGGGTCTTAGGTGATGTTGTTGATTCGGGTGAGAATAAAAAAGGGCAAGAAAACCAGATCGAACGTACTGATTTGATAGTACTGTTTATGCTGGTTGATGAAGTCGCAGAAAGGCTACGAAGTACCTATTACGCATATAAAGAAGCCAAAATAGAGAAAGCTTTATTGAACTTCGAACTCAAACCCGCTCGCCTAGATGCTGCTGAAGCTTTGGAGCTAGGTGATAAAAGTTCAATATTCTTTACGCGTATGGCAGAAAGAGATATTGAAAGAAAATTACGTAAAGCAGAGTTGCGATACATTACCAACCGCCGGACTCTAATTGAACTAGCTGGTCCCAAGGCTCTTGAGGATGTTGACTTGCTTTTAGACCTAGAGCTTGAGGAAGTTTTAGCAAGCATTGTCGGTGGAATTTAGGGATGTGCTAATATAAATTAGCTATGGCTAAAGAAGAAAGCACAAAAACTTTAAATTACCTTTTATCTGCTTTGACAGATAACGAGCCGAATATTTACGAGATGACCCGTGATATGGCTAGAGTAGCAAAGCAAATCAAAGAGGATACCAAAGAAGATTCTCAACAACATAAGCCTGTTATCGAAGCTATCGAGGCTATGTATGAAGCCCGCATCTCTTCATAGTCAAGTTGAGAGCTGTTCTGTAACAGGACTTGCAATTTGCCGGCGCATGTTCAATATGAATCTTGCCTTAGGTTACAGCGAAGAATTTTATTCTCTGGAAGCTTTATCGCAGATGCATGACCGTGAGCTTGATGAAATGTTTGAGTTTGCATATGACTATGTCGAAGCTCGTGAATGCTTCCGTAAAGAATGGGCTAAAATGAAACATAGGGATGAATGCCCGCTCCCTAATAAATGCTCTATTGATCAATGCTTTCCAGCTTAGTCACTAAAGAAGAAATATCCAAAATCAGCAAAGATCTGAAGCTACAAGGTAAAAAAATTGTGGCAACTAATGGTTGCTTTGATATTTTACATGTAGGGCATGCTCGTTATTTACAAAAATCTAAAGCTTTAGCTGATGTCTTGATACTGGGGCTCAATAGTGACTCTAGTGTCAAAGCTCTTAAAGGCAATGCTCGTCCCATCAATCATGAGCAGGATCGGGCTGAATTATTGCTAGCTCTAGAAGCTGTGGACTATGTTGTTATTTTTGAAGAAAAGGATGCTTCAAGCTTTTTGAAGGCTGCAGCGCCTAATTTTTACACTAAAGGTGGGGATTATAGTGAAGCTGAGCTTGCAAATTGGCCCGAATATAAAATAGCTCAAGAACTTGATTGTAAAATAGTACTGATAGACTTTGTTGAAGGTAAATCATCCACTAAAACCATTGAAAAGCTTGCAAGCACTAATTAAAAAATCTATTTTTAGCCTTACTTTGTCCTTCTTTATGATGGCTGCTGTTTGGGCTGCTGCTATAGAAGTTTCAACAAATAAGCAAAGCTACGATATCTCTGAAACCATCAGATTAAGAATAAGTATCAATGACAAATCCATGAAGGACA
>CAWUIS010000276.1:0-1898 GCA_963922625.1 uncultured Candidatus Melainabacteria bacterium
TGATGCTGGATGCTAAATCAATAATTGCAAATTATAAAATGTCTAAGCTGCAATATATGCTAGGCAATATGGACCTAGCTTATAAGCACTCTAGGCGTCTTAAAATGCTCTGCGAGAACTTTGATTGCATGACAGAACTGGGCGATGATTTTAGTGATTCTGTTGATGTTTATAAGAAATTAGAGAAATTATTGCCTGGTGATGATTAAGGACAGTAACTAAGCAGTCCTATTACCAGCAGGCTCTTTAGGACTAGCGCCGCCACCACCAGGCTGATTAGATAAAGTCAAAACTTTTTTCTTGGATTTGATAGTTGACTTTTTCAGCTCATCTTGCTCTTGTTCTGAATACTTACCTATAGATCTGAATTTAACAGAAGCTTTGATTAAAGACTGGCGTTTGTCAGCATCTTTCATCTCTTCTGTCACTTCCTCACCCTCTGGGTAAGTTTTTTCAGCTGGAAATTCTGCATCAAATTCAAGGTAGGCTTCGATTTTGTCACCGGCACCAATGCCCTCGCCAATAAGCTCTTCTGAGATTGGATCTTCAAGAAGTTTTTGGATAGAGCGCTTCATCGGACGTGCTCCATAAGCACGTTTGTAGCCCTCTGTTGATACTTTGTCTTTGACTTCATCTGTGAGCTGCACTGTCATACCGTGCTCTTTAAGACGAGACTCAAGATCCTTAATCATGATGTCAACGATTCTTCGCATATCATCTCTATTAAGGTGTCTGAAGATGACAACATCATCGAGCCTGTTGATGAATTCAGGTTTAAATGAGCGTTTCATCTCATCCATTACCGCATCTTTCATGCGCTTGTACTGGTCTTCTTCTGCTTTGTTGTTAGCACTTGTGAAAAAGCCCATGCCATGATCTTGTGACATTTTTTGAGCTCCAACATTAGAAGTCATGATGATAATGGTGTTTTTAAAACTCACCACTCTACCCTTACTGTCAGTCAAATGACCATCGTCAAGCATCTGAAGCATGATATTAAAAACATCAGGGTGAGCTTTTTCAATCTCATCAAAGAGCACCACGCTATATGGTTTACGGCGCACTGCTTCAGTAAGCTGACCGCCATCACCAAATCCAACATAGCCTGGAGGTGAGCCGATCAATTTAGATACAGTGTGTTTTTCCATGTACTCAGACATGTCCACCCTAATAAGGTTTTCAGAACTGCCAAAGAAGTAGTCAGCAAGTACTTTTGCTAGCTCGGTTTTACCAACACCGGTAGGTCCACAGAAAATAAATGAACCAATTGGACGCTCAGGGTTTTTCAAACCAGCACGAGCACGGCGAATAGCTTTAGAAATAGAAGTAACAGCTTTTTCTTGACCAATCACTCTGGTTTGCAAAATGTTTTCCATCTCTTTGAGCTTTTCGGTTTCACCTTGGTTCAAATCACCAACAGGAACACCGGTCCAGCTTGAGACAATATGAGCGATTTCTTCTTTATTGACTTTTGGTTTATTTTTGTCTTGCTCTTTTTTCCATTCTTCTTGTATTTCTCTAATTTTGTCTCTCAGCTCGTTCTCCTCATCTCTGAGTTGAGAAGCTTTTTCAAATTCTTGATTACGAATAGCCTCCTCTTTTTGACGAGATATTTTGACAAGCTTAGTCTCTAAGTCCTTACCTTCAGGCGGTAGAGTGCTTGCTCTAAGTCTGACACGTGAGCTTGCTTCGTCTATCAGGTCGATTGCTTTATCTGGTAAGAACCTATCAAAAATATAACGATCAGAAAGCACAGCAGCCGCTTCAATAGACTCGTCTGTGATGATAAGTTTGTGATGGTCTTCGTATTTTTGACGCAAACCACGAATGATTTCAATAGTTTCATCTACAGAAGGCGAGTCAATAACCACTGGCTGAAAACGACGTTCAAGAGCGGC
>CAWUIS010000277.1:0-1897 GCA_963922625.1 uncultured Candidatus Melainabacteria bacterium
GACAAGATATGGGGCAAGAATGCTAAGATTCTTTCTCCATGCCAACGATACAGCAATTAATTCGCAAACGTCGTAAGAGTTCAACGGCTAAAAGTAAAAGCCCGGCTCTGGATCGTAACCCACTTAAAAGGGGTGTTTGCACAAAAGTTAAAACGGCTACACCTAAAAAGCCTAACTCTGCTATGCGTAAAGTCGCTAGGGTAAGGCTCACCAATGGCCAAGAAGTTACTGCTTATATCGGTGGTGAAGGTCACAACTTACAGGAGCACTCGGTTGTCCTGATTAGAGGTGGTCGTGTTAAGGATTTACCTGGTGTGCGTTACCACATCGTTAGAGGTGTACTTGATACCCAAGGTGTTAACGGCCGCAAGAAAGGTAGATCTAAGTACGGAACGAAAAGAGAAAAGAAAAAGGCTAAATAAATAAGCCCTATAAAGATTTGAGATTTTAATATGCCAAGAAAAGACGGAAGATTTAAAAGAAAAGAAGTTAAGCCAGACCCAAGATACGGTGATAAGCACGTACAGTCTTTCATTAACAGAATGATGCTTCACGGCAAAAAGCTACTTGCAACAAAGCTTTTTTATACAGCTTTGGATAAACTTGAAGGCAAGGTTGAAGATAAAGAGCCTGTTGACATTTTTAGACAAGCAGTTAAAAATGCTCAGCCGATAGTTAAGGTTAAAGCACGTCGTATTGGTGGTGCTACTTACCAGGTTCCTGTGGAAGTTGACCCACGTGTCTCTGAAGCTCTTGGTCATAGATGGCTTATCTCTGCTGCTCGTAAAAGACCAGGAAGAACTTTTGCTGATAAACTCATGAACGAGCTTCTTGATGCTTATAACAATAAGGGTAGAGCTGTGGAAACCAAAGAATCTACTCATAAAATGGCAGAAGCTAACAAAGCTTATGCTCACTTTAGGTAAAGCTTACCAAGAACCAATATTTTTCATACTTATCCATGGCTCCTTAGCTTCTAGGCTTTTGCCTTTTTGCAGCAGCTCTATTGAAATACCATCTGGTGATTTTAAAAATGCCATGTGACCATCTCTTGGAGGTCGGTTGATTTCGACTCCAGCATCTATGAGCTTTTGGCAAGTTTCGTAGATGTTTTCAACTTGATAGGCAAGATGTCCAAAATTTCTGCCTCCGCTATATTCTTCCAAGTTATCATTTTCATCTTGCCAGTTATAGGTTAATTCAAGCTCCGGAGCCTTTCTTGCTTGGGCTAGCTCAAAATCCTCCGGCGCAACTAAATAGACTAAAGTAAAACGCCCCCGCTCTGACTCGTATCTTCGGGTCTCAATTAAACCAAGTTTATTGCAGTAGAAATCAATGGATTTGTCTAAGTCATGAACTCTGACCATGCTGTGGAGAAATTGCATTTGTTCATTATAAATTAGTTCTTTGGGGTAGCTGCCTTTATCTGGAATATGCTAATTTTGTTGTTATGTCTAGTTTGCCCGAAAATTTTGATGTAAAAGTGAGTATCCACGATACCCCTAGATCAGGACCTCCAGGTGAAATTAAAAGCAGTACTAGAGATGAACCTGCTCCTGAAGTTTTACTTACACAAAAAGAACCCGCCGGGCAAGTATACAAAGTAATGCAGGGTGTTTTTGAGGTAGATCCACCATTTATTAAGAATCAATCCACCTTAAATAAAGCCAAACTACTAGAATTGGCAGAAAATCCTAATGCAAAAAATGCCCTTAAACTAGCTGCTGCGATTGCTAAGGGCTTGTCGTTACAACCGAATGAGCAAAAGTTATTACAAGATGCTTTTAGAGATATTAAAGTAAGAAACTTCGCTGTTAGATCTAAATTACTGGGGACCATTACTATGATTACTTATCCAGGTGAATATAGAATGGAGGAATTGTTTCCTGAATTTTTT
>CAWUIS010000278.1:0-1892 GCA_963922625.1 uncultured Candidatus Melainabacteria bacterium
CATCATAATGTAGTGCTAGAAAATGCCTTTTCGCTTTATCACTTAGTAAGTTTTTTTGTTGCTTTAAGTTTTGTAATTGGTATTTTTCACTTTGCCAGCGTTAAAGAAGCTAAATTTGATCTGCACAATAAACTTATTTCAGGGTCACTGTTTATGACAGGCTTTGGCATTGGTATGTCACTAAATATTTTCCCACTTTATGTACTAGCAAGAGACAGGTACAGTTATTTTTTCCTCATTGGCTTAGTAACTAGTATCTTGCTGATAATGGATAAATATATTTTTGTAAAATGGCGAGATCAAGCACCTGAGCAAGCTTTAAAATTCAAAAACAAATGGCTAATAATTTTGATTCTGGTACTTATACCTTTAAGTGTAAGATCAGCTGTCAGAAGTTTAGATTGGCATGATGGTGAGATTTTTTGGAGCAAAACCATTAATTCAACAGATGATATTGGGGCTAAACAAAACTGGCGCTATAGGCTGGCACAGTACTACCTTGATACTGGTACTGACACCTTTACAGCAAGAGATAATGGTGCCATCAGAAAAAAAGCAGAAGAAGATTTCTGGAACTTTATCAAAGATCATAAGTTTAATAGCCAAGAGGCTTTAAACAGATACTTGCAAGAGGCTAAAGATCCTAAAAACTATCTCAAAAACAAGTATGGATACAGGGGCAACAAAACTATAGCCTCGGGAATTTTTTTCATGGCAACAGAAAAAATGAAACAAAACGATGCAAAAACTGGGCTAGAGCTCTACCAATTGTCTCATTACTATTACCCTGAGCATTTCCAGACAAATTTACAGATGTATATTCATACCTTCCAGTCTAATGATGAAAAATTCAAGAAATATATTCTCGAAAAAATGCTACCT
The DNA here is from genome assembly GCA_963922625.1 of uncultured Candidatus Melainabacteria bacterium. Taxonomy (GTDB): domain Bacteria; phylum Cyanobacteriota; class Vampirovibrionia; order LMEP-6097; family LMEP-6097; genus CAWUIS01. The sequence goes on from CAWUIS010000278.1 coordinate 883, forward strand.
GAAGCAAAAACCAATTCATTTTTGGCGAAAGGCTTTCTTGATGGTATGTTCTTGGTGCGTGATCAGCGCACTTATGAATACGCAAGTCAATTTATGGAGCTTTTCCCTGATACTCAGGTATTTACTGTCTATGCATTTCATGGTGCTCTCATGAAGCAAGATTTTGATGCTGCGTATAAGCTGGCTAAAAAAATCATCAAAAAATATCATGAACAAAAAACTCCGGAGCAATTTATAGCCAGGTATGAGTCAGGGCAGTTACAGCCTGGAGATTTCCTACCTGATAAAGAAAGAAAAGCTTACCTAGAAAAACTAGCTAAAGAAAAAAATCCAGCATGAAAAAACTAGTCAGCATATTGTTAATTTACTGCCTTATTTTGCCAGCAAGTGCTGCTGAAATGATAGGCACGGAAAGTGACATTGCTTGGATCTCACAAGGTAATCAAAAAGATTACAAAATACAAATCGATGACAAAATTGATTTTTACTATCACGGTGATACAGAAAAAACCTACAAAAACATTTCCATCTTCCCAAATGGAACCATAAGTATTCCTGAATACCAAGAGCTAAAGGTTACTGGACTAACCATTGCTGAACTACGTCAAATTATCAAGCAAAAACTTGGCTATGATAACGATGTTATTGTCAATCATTCCAAAACTAATATTTCAATATTGGGTGAGGTGAAAAAACCAGGAAGTTATAAGCACGATGACATCAGAACTGTTTACGATGCCATAGCAAAAGCTGGTGGTTTTTCTAAAATTGCTAAGCGGAGTGAGGTCTGGCTTATTAGGCAAAGAGTAGACGGCACCAGGCTATCTTACATAATTGACTTTCCTCAAGAGGTTTATAAAGCTTACACACCAGGTGATGGTGTCGGGTCTGAAATATATATTTTTCAAGAAGGAGATTTGATTTATGTCAATAAAAGCGGCAGGCGGTCTAATGGTATTTTTAAACTAAAAGCACATAATATTGCTAACCGGGGGGTTTTAAAAAGGGTG
>CAWUIS010000279.1:0-1880 GCA_963922625.1 uncultured Candidatus Melainabacteria bacterium
GATTTTTATTTAAATATTCATCAAGATCGCTTTGGGCATATTTAATGTGTCGCCCGACCCGGTAAAACGGAATTGGACTTTTCTTTTTTCGATCTTTTTGAAGTTTACTTGCGTTGCAATTTAGATACGCCGCAGCCAGACGTTCGTTCATTAAGTACATTTTAGCCTCTCTGAATTGGTTGAAAGATAACAACAACTATGAGGCAAAATCGATTTAGTTTATGGAGGGCTAATTAGTCTTTTTTTGCTTAATTAAACCCTCATAACCCAAAACACTAAGAACATGTTTCTCATTGGCCTTAAGCCAATCTTTGATTATAAGAATTTCACTAAATTTCTCTTCTTCAATATATTCGTCAAAATTTTGATTAGAGGATTCAATTAAATCTTTTCCAAACATTTCTATTGATCCCTCTATAGCTTGAATATGCTTTTTTAACTTATCATCTAGGCGATCAATAATATTTTGTTCATCTACGTCATCATTAAGACGCTTGGCCTTATGCATATTGCGCTTAATAATTGAAAGCCTGCTATTTTGGGTCGCTTTAAATTCATTGTAGAGTTCTATGATGAATTCAGTTTCATCAAATTCTTTTCGTCCCCTTTTGCTTTTAACAAACATTTTACCGAAAATTGCTTCTAAAGCTTTTTCTAGTCTTTTTTCACGAGACAATTTATTTCCATAGATTTTATCTTCATATTCGTCTTCATGTTCAACTTTACGGATTATTTCTGCTAGTAAGCTTACTAAAACGGGGTAAGAAATATCATTTGGTTTTCTGACCATGGCTGCATTCTAAAATATAATGTGCAATTTTATTAACTGGCTCTCTGAGTCGCTCTACATTTCCTATAATATAGCTTCCTGTGACATCTGTCACACGATGATTGACCAATCTTTTTAGCGCGTATGCGGAAATATCCAAGCTTTCAGCTATAGTAATAAATGTACGTCGCAGATCATGACAGGTAAATTGTATGCCCGTTTTTTCAATTACTTTGTAAATGCCTTTTTTAGGCTCAGCCAGATATCCATGTTCTCCAGGGCCGGGGAATACGAACTCATAATTCCCGTATCGCTGCCTTCTTCTTTGTAACAATTTATAAAGAAAATCGCTAAGCGGTAATGTTAATGGATCGCCGTTTTTGGTCGTGGGAATAGTAAAAGTACGATCATTAAAGTCTACGTTTCCCCATTTAAGGGAAGCGCCTTCACTACGGCGAAGGCCTGTAAATAAAAGAAAGAGGATATAATCGCTTATTGTATCGTTATCTAAAGACTCAACTCCTTTCCACCAATCAGAAAGCTGATGCGGCTTTATATAGCTTCTTCTGCGTTTATTCGGATACCAAGCTTTGACCTTAGACAGATATGAAACCGGATTGATTTCACAAATACCAAAAGTAGCATGAGCGAAGTTAAAAAGGGCACGCATAACTCTCATAAGGCCGTTTGCTGTAGCTTCGCCATTATATTTCCCAATATAGGAATGGCGTGCAACAATCATATCGCGGTCTATATCTTCCATTAAAAGACCAAGCCAATCAGGGGCGTATTTATTTAATTGATATTCGTATTTCTCTGCAGTTTTGATGCTACACCCTTTTTTGGTTTCGCAGTAACATTTTAAGACATGTCTTAGCGTAATGATTGCTTTTCCGCCTGCATCTTCTCTTTCCCGTGGGTTTATTCCTTGAGCCATAAGATAAAGTTTTTCCTTGGCAATACTGCGTGCCTCATCAGGGGTGAAATGACTATGGCGACCAATTGTGTATCGAACGCTTTTCCCATTAATGTCTTTTTGAACAGCAAACGTTTTGGCAGTCTTTCCTATAATCAACATAAACCCTGATAAGGCTTCATCATGAAAAAATAT
>CAWUIS010000280.1:0-1865 GCA_963922625.1 uncultured Candidatus Melainabacteria bacterium
CCAAAATTTCTCCAGTGATGCGGTCGACATAGGCAAGCCTCTCAATCTCATCTCCAAAAAACTCAACTCTTAAAATACGCTCTTCATCAGCCTGATGAATCTCAACAATTTCACCTCGCACTCGAAACAGACCTCTCAGTAATTCAATGTCGTTACGAGAGTATTGGATATTAACCAAGTTATTCAGGAATGCCTTTAGATCTAGCTCCATCCCAACTTTTATAGGGATCGCGGATTGAAAATAGAGCTCAGGTAAACCCAAGCCGTAGATACAACTCACTGATGCAACTACAACAACATCATTGCGTTCATAGATTGCCCTTGTCGTGGCGTAACGTAATCTATCAATATCATCGTTGATCTTTGCTGTCTTCTCAATGAAAGTATCTGTATGAGGTATATAACTTTCTGGCTGGTAGTAGTCGTAATAACTAATGAAATATTCGACTTTATTTTCGGGGAAAAATTCTTTGAATTCATTACAGAGCTGTCCAGCTAAAGTTTTGTTGTGAGCTAATACTAGAGCTGGTTTTTGTAATTTTTCGATGATGTTTGCAACAGTAAAAGTCTTACCGCTACCGGTGATACCAAGCAAAATAGAACGATCTTTGCCCGACTCGATAAAGTCTATGATCTCGTCAATAGCCCTTGGTTGGTCACCAGAAGGTTTAAATTTGCTATGTACTTTCAGTTGGTGTTCAAGTGCCTGCATCAAGCCTCACTTTATACCCTGCAAATTTTCTGAGATTGATAACTCCAGTATCAAGAATTAGATATTGTCCTTTAATACCCTGCAGTATACCTTCGACTACCGGGTTTTTGTCAAAATTATGACTTTTGATTTTGACTGGATATTCAAGGACAGGATAGTCTATTTGTTGCACCTTAGAGCTAGGGTTTTTAAATTCTTCGCTATCAAAGAGATAGCTCAAATCTTCACTGAGTACACCAGATTCTATGATTTTTTTGATACGTTCAAGCAAAATATCTCTTTCAAACTCAAGGTCTTTTTCATCGACTTCGTTTTTAAGCATTCGCCGCCAGTTGGTTTTATCAGCCATGTCTTTTGCAATCTCTACTTCAAGCAACCCTGCATGCAGTCGTCTTTTAAGACTTAATAAACGAATCGCTTTGATTGCACCTTGGTCGACCCAGCGGGTTTTTTCCTGTATTTGTCGGGTTACTCCAATTTTCATTGAACTAGTTAAAGATAGATAGAGGCTATGACTTATATTGCAATGACTGGCAGCAAAATCATTATCACGGCAAGTGCCGTTATCAAAATGACAAAGCTCGGGTTTGATAATGCAGGTATCACATTCTGCTAGGCTTTGCAGGCAAGGAAAGCAATAACCTCCATTAAAGCTTTTATTAATGTCACGGTCACAGGCAACGCAGTTGATTCGATCCAGGTACTCAAGTTTGATTTTTTGACCAATAAAGCCATTTATTGGCTCTGAGTCAATGAAATAACTGACAGAATTATCCTCAGTAATTTCATGTTTCATTTTCCTTAGGTTATTTTCAAAAATTGTTGCCATGTTAGTGTATTCTATAGAAACAATGATAAACACTATTTATAGATCATTAGCAATTATATTATGCACTGCCGCTTTTGTTTCTTGTTCTCAGCAAGAAACTCATGAACATGAAAAATCTCAAGAAAGCCATTCTCAAGAGAGCCACTTTGTTAGCCAAGATACCTTAGAGATCAAAACTATCGAAGGCGAGCACTATATTGCTATTGCTGCGCCGCTTACTGGTCCATACCGTGACTTGGGTAACACCATAGTTGAAGGAGCAAGTTTGGCTGTTGAAGAATTTAACGACAAAGCAGGTAAGCAGAAAATCGGCACTATTATTAT
>CAWUIS010000281.1:0-1849 GCA_963922625.1 uncultured Candidatus Melainabacteria bacterium
ACTTTAAAAACAATCCTTGCTTTTTCAAGCCAGTCTAAAGCAGAGGATATTTGCTTAAAGCCACTTACGCCTTTAATTTGTCCTTTGAGTTTAAATTTTTCAGCAGAGCCATCTTGGCTTTTGGCTAGTTGAGACGGAATGTTTGTCCAGAGCCGTTCTAAGTGCATGGAGTTGGCTTTACCAGCATGTTTTGCCATGTCTGCAATATAAAATTTACTCAAATCTTTTTGCTTGTTTCTAATGTCTTTAAAAGTTTCAAACAAAGTTTTTTCAGATTTTACATAAGTTTCTACAATTTCAGGTAGGCCTCCAGTTATAAAATAGTGCTTTAATTTTTCCCAGATTTTGGCGTGCAAAGCATCGTTTGCACCTTTCTTCAAGCTATCTAGAAGTTGCTCCTCAGCACAGGCATTTATAAACTCATAAAAAGACATGGGAAACATCTCTAGAGTCTCAACTTTACCGACTGGATACGAACTTGGTGATAACTCAAGACCTAGTAATGACCCCGCCGAACACAAAGCAAGTTCAGGCAAATTTTCATTGAAGTATTTCAAGCTTGTAATTGCTCTTGGGCAATATTGAATTTCATCAAAAATAATGATGTCGTTTTTGTAATCAATATTTTGTCCTTGAAATGCAGCTAAGTCATCAATAATTCTTGTTGTTTTTAGGTCCTTTTCAAATAAAGCTATAAGTTGTGGTGCATCTTCAAAATTAAAATAGTGATGTCTCTCAAACTCCTGCTTGGCAAATTCTTTTAAAATATAAGTTTTGCCAATTTGTCTTGCACCTTGAAGTATTAGGGGCTTTCTGTCCTTCTTTTTACTCCATTTCTTTAGATCTTCAATAATAGTCCTATGCATTTTTAGCAATTTACCTATTTTATTATACCACTTTTTAGTGGAATTTGAACTTCTCGTCAGGACCAGTATAAGTAAATACTTTCACTGTAATCTGCATCTCATGTTGGCGCGTCCGCTAGGATTTGAACCTAGGACCAATCGGTTAAAAGCCCTGTTAGCAACCACTCAAGTTAAAACCAAGTCCATGACAGCTTTATGTTAGAGCTCTGACGGTATTACGTTAGTTTCGCTACCTGAATCAAAAGGAGCGAAAAATGAGTGAAGATATGCTTGTAACTCTCTTGCTCATTGTAATTAAAGAATTCATCAAATGATCTGAACTTTGAGCTGTATAAGCAAATCTTTTCAGAGGCTTCAAGCATAGTAAACAAATGAAGTGTTTGTTTATTCAATTTTTAAGCTCTCCTGTTCAATTGCATCTTTAATAATGGGATTCAAATTGATGGCATCAAGAAAAACTAAATCAACTCCCTTGTTTTCTAAATCTTGGGATAACTCATTTTTTGCGTTGACGTAGTTTTTGTATGTTTTAAAGCCTTTATCAACTTTTACTGCAATATCAACATCGCTTTCTTCAGTAGCTTTGTTAATAGCATAAGAACCAAACAGCAGCATCTCAGTAAAACCATATTTCTGCTCATATGCTGGTCTTTTCGCACTTAATCTTTTAACCAGCTCTGATTGCTTCATATTATTTATTATGCCATTTTGGTGAATTTTCTTCGGCTTTACAGAAAAATCAGAGCATAGCAATATCAATATAGATATGATCATTTTGTAATTTACAAGACTTAACTGGTCAAGCTGAAATACTTGTAAACACTGAGTTATATACTCTAATAGTTAATAAGCCTTCATCTACTGTACACAAATCTATGCTTACATCTTCGTGTGCATATGTGTAGGAGCTAGTCATAGTACTAGGTTTTTGTTCTAGACAATTCAAGGTTATTTTAACTAACCCCTAAGACTTGAGGTCTCAG
>CAWUIS010000282.1:0-1773 GCA_963922625.1 uncultured Candidatus Melainabacteria bacterium
GCAGCAATCTGGTGAAATGTAAGACCATCATGTAGTACTATTTGTCCAGCTTGATATTCTTTATATTCATAAGGTTTATCCTTGAGAGCGTTTTCCCACTGACCAAATTGTAAGCCATCAAGGTCTTCTTCTCTTTCTTTCCAGATATTCATACCTCCGCCGCATTTTGGCATAGAGACATAAGCAGTAAAACTGATTTGTTCGTTTTTATCAACATCTAAATCTCCCCAGTCTATATACCTGTGTTGAATATCAATATGTCTGAGGCAAAACGCAATTTCAAAAATATAATCTTCAAGAAAAATATGAAACCCCGGTAAGCCAACTATCTCTGGAAGATAGTGACATCTAACCTGAAATTTTTCTTCAAAATACTGACGAGTTTTTTCATAGAGCCACTCTAATTCTGACCACAAATGTTTATTGATGACTTTGATATGTTTGAGATAGTAGTCAACACCAAAAGTGGCTCCATCAAAATAGGCAGCAAGTCCTAATGTATAAAAAGGCACTTCCCCAAGCTGGGTGTCACCGCGAAGTATCCAGTGATCTTTGAGTGCAAAAACTCCTTCTCGTACTTTGGCTCGCTCTTCTTCTGTGAAAAACTCAAAGGCTTCAAAATTTTTCATCTATAAAATATTTACCACGGTCTTGCTATTAGACCTCATGATGTTTATTAATCTTAATAGGACGAATTATTAGATGACTTCTAAAACAATATCTCTTTCAAGTAGCTTGGCTGCTTCTTGAGCTAGACTTTGAATTTTACTGTCAATATTTGGAGCGTTAGCAACTTGCTTAGACATATCAACTGTACGCCTAATGCATCTGAGAATATCACCATCATCAAGCTGACATTCTTCAAGTAATTTATCCCATTCAGTACCTTTTGCCCATTCTTCAACAAAACCAGAAAGGTTTGGGTTAAGTCCAATACTTAAATCTAAACCATAAGATCTTTGTTTTTGGATTACACGCCTTGCTATGTTTTTATAGTTTCTTTCTTCACGCACTGAAGCATCAGATTGATTAGCCAAGGATCTATCTCTGACACGGCTCTCTCCGATTACAAAGGTTGATAGTAAGCCTGCAAATTCTTCAGCGTTACAGTCTGAGAAAATTTTGCTGTTTAACAGCTCTGTAAGGTAGAAAGAATTATCACTTCTTAAAGTCGAGCAAGTTTGTCCTTTTTTAGTTGGTTTGTAGTTTTCATCTATGTATGATTCTGACTTCAATAGTTCAACAACTCTCTGGAAGCTTTCCCAGTTCATACTTTTAATGTCTTCGATTTTTTCTTCAAGTTTTTTAGATTGTTTGCGATAGCGTTTGATCTTATCCATTTGCTTTGAGCAAGGCTTTTGCTTAGGGCAGCCATTACATGGATAGTTTTTTGCTTCCATTGTTAGGATTTCTATAGAACCTTCAAGCTCGTCTACATTTGGATCCATCGCTTTTTCAAGTTGTTTTTTTTCTTTGCGAGTTTGATCAAGCTTTCTTTGCATTTCATTGTAATAACTCAGATCACCAATCTCTCCAGGGCAAAGAGGATGCTGTAAATCTATAATTTGATCGTCGAGTCTAGAAAGTTCTTTTTTCTCGTCTTCAAGTGTATTTTCAACCAGGTATTGACCAAAGCTCTTCTCAATTAAGTCTCTAACTTCTTCATAAGAGTGTCCCTGTAAAAGGTTTAAAACCATTTCATAGCTAGCTCTAAAATGACTACTAACATCTTCAGGTTTTGAACTAGCTAAAAGCGCTACTTCACCAGCTGTA
>CAWUIS010000283.1:0-1742 GCA_963922625.1 uncultured Candidatus Melainabacteria bacterium
TTTTGGTTTGCTTGATGGGAGTTTCGATGAGTCCCGGTGCATTTATTTCTGATCTGTATATCTAACTGGTAAAAAAGGGATTCAGCGAAACTCCCTTATAGTACCGAAACAACCTTAGCAAAACGCTCAATTACAGTATCAAGCACAGCTTCTGAATGAGCGGCAGAGACAAAACCAGCCTCAAAAGCGGACGGCGCTAAGTAAACACCTGAATCTAACATTGCTAAATAAAATTTCTTGAACAGTTCTTTGTCGATATTAGCAGCAGCATCTTCATAGTTTTTAATGGGCTTATCACTAAAGAAAAAGCCAAACATGCCACCAGCCTGGCAGAATTCTGTGTTTTTAATTTTCTCGTTAGAACTCTTTTGACAAGCAGCTTTGAGCCCTTGCACAAACTTTGAAGTTTTTGCATCCAGCTCGCTATAAAAACCTGGTGCTTGAATTTTTTTGAGGCAAGTCAAACCAGCTGTCATAGCAAGAGGGTTACCCGAGAGAGTACCAGCCTGGTACATAGGTCCTTCAGGTGCCACCATAGACATCACCTCTTCAGAAGCGCCGTAAGCACCAACAGGAAGCCCACCACCAATGACTTTGCCAAGGCAAGTCAAATCTGGTGTCACACCATAATATTCTTGAGCACCACCAAGTGCCACTCTAAAGCCAGTCATCACCTCATCAAAAAGAAGCAAACTATCATTCTCTTTTGTGATATCTCGCAAAAATTCGAGAAAGCCTTGCTGAGGTTTAATCATGCCGCAGTTACCAAGAATCGGTTCTACAGCTAAAGCTGAAATTTCATCGCCAAATTTATCAAAAATTTCTTCAAGAGCCTCAGGATCATTAAAAGGCACCAAAATAGTATTAGCGGTAGCTTCTTTGGTAACTCCAGGACTATCAGGCAAACCTAAAGTCATAACACCAGAACCTGCTTGCACTAAAAGTGCATCAACATGACCGTGATAGCAGCCAGTGAATTTTACAATTTTGTTTTTCTGGGCTCCAAAATTTTGGGTAGTGTAAGCACGGGCTAATCTGATTGCCGACATAGCAGCTTCAGTACCTGAGTTCACCATACGCACTTTTTCAATTGAAGGCACAAGCTTGATGACTTCTTCTGCCATATCATTTTCAACAGCAGTTGGAGCACCAAAGCTAGTACCGTTTTTGATTACTTCAATTAAAGCAGCTTCAATATCTTCGTTCGCGTGCCCTAATATCATTGGGCCCCATGAACCAACAAAATCTATGTATTGGTTATCGTCTTCGTCCCAGATATACGGGCCCTTAGCTTTTTTGATAAAAAGCGGTTGACCATCTATAGAAGAAAAAGCCCGAACAGGAGAATTAACTCCGCCGGGCATTAACTGATTAGCTCTATAAAAAAGTTCTTGGGATTTTTGCTTGTTTAGCAGAGTCTCTTGCATCTAAGCTTTTGCTCTTTGCTCCACATAGTCAACAGCAGCGCCAACAGTTGTGATGTTCTCAGCTTCTTCATCTGGAATTTCAACACCAAACTCATCTTCAAGTGCCATAACAAGCTCAACAGTATCAAGTGAATCTGCACCAAGATCAGTGGCAAAACTTGATTCCTCTTTGATCTCATCTTCACTGATGCTTAACTGACCAGCTACAACTTTTATGATTTTTTCTACGATTTCTTTGCGATCCATAATTAGAGAACTAGATTACTACATAAAAAGTCCGCCATCAACCTGTATTACTTGACCGGTAATATAGGC
>CAWUIS010000284.1:0-1740 GCA_963922625.1 uncultured Candidatus Melainabacteria bacterium
CTATACTTGTTTCCGGTCTGGTAGCAACCATTTTGAAGAAGAAATAAAAAGTTTGCTGTTTTGTTTAATTGATATGAAAAGCCACAAGGACCTCTGGATTGACAAGTTAAGTACTAGTATAGAAGAATAAAACTCTCTGTAACATGATCAGGATGTTGCCCTGAAGATTTTGATAGATAGTTTATTTCGGTAATATTGTCAAAGACAAATTACAAGTAGATTTCACAAGGCTCTGTCACATTTCATACTATTTAAAATCTGAACACTACGTGGCACAAAACTCTTCAAAAATCTGTTAGTCCTAGTTTTAGGCATAATAAATTTAGATCGTCCTTTCACATAGCAGCAATGCAAAATATGGTTCACATCAGTGATAAAATCAGTTGCCAGCTTTTGGATACTGTCAGAGATGAAAAATTCGATGTCCAGGTCAAAAGACTGCCTATAAAATAAACCAGTCAGTTTCTCTCGCTCTTTCTTAGTGGCTGACCCGTACCACAACTCAATGTTGTATGATAACACTGGAAAAATAATTGTCTTAATAAAAAGTTCTCGTTGAGCGAGGCTTGGACGGAAATGTTTGAATTTAGAAAAAGCGAAAAATCTTTGTTTAAGTTTGCCATAAACATAGTCAGAGTTTGCATGCCATTTAAGGTTATTACTAAAAAGTGTACCAAGATATTTAAAACTTTCCACTTTCTCAATTGGACTATCATTTATAAAAAGGTAATCATAGACACCGTAGGTTCTACTTAAACTCAAAACCATCTCTTTGGTCTAACTTGCATTGATACTGAGATTTACTGTATGGCGCTGATCGACAAAACGTTCTATAGCATCAAAATAAAAGAGTGCATCATTTTGTTCTTTAAAATTTAGCAAGCCTATGATAGCCATATCATCAGCATATTTTAAAATTTTCACATTTGGATGGACGGATTGAATGAAGTCAGTGTAAATAGAAAATAAAACAGGGGATAGCACACAACCCTGAGGACAGCCAACGCTACAGTTAAAAGTATCAGATTTCTGCTTGCCCACAGTTACATACTGTTTACGGTCAATAAGAAAAGATGAAACAAAATTGATTAGATAACGAGGAACATTAAAAGCTTGAAGTCTATTCAAAAGAATATTAGGCACTATGGTATTAAAAGCAGAGGAGAAATCAACAAATAAAACTCTAGCATAGGAAAAAGATGTTTCAAGATGTGATCGCAAAAAATAATCAAGAGAAAGACAAGCGTCTTTGGTACTTCTTTTTTGTTTGTAGGCAAATTGATTTTCATCTAGTGATATAAATGTTAAAAGCCTATCTTTCATAATGTGCTCAAAGCATTTCATAAGAATAGACGTCAAAGCAATAGGTCTAAAATCGTTATTTTCTTTAGGATTAGCTTTTTTAGGCACAGGTATAATGTTTGAGAGTTTCCATAATTTTGGAAGCCTGCCTGATAGAAGACAGCGATTAAAAATATCACAGAAAATTGGGGCAAGAGAAAAATAACATGACTTTAAAATCTTAGCACTCAACTCATCAGGGCCACTAGCTTTGTCAGTTTTGCACATACGTAGTTGCTTCCGGACTTCTTCAACACTGATTTCAGGAGGCGTTGCTTCATCAGTTATTGGTCTGCTTGGCTCACTGCTATCGGGCTGGTCATCACATCTGCTGCTGCCTGGGTGCCCACTGGGGCTAGAAGATTGGTCTGCATCATCATCATCAGGGGTGAATCTATT
>CAWUIS010000285.1:0-1737 GCA_963922625.1 uncultured Candidatus Melainabacteria bacterium
TTTGCTTTGAAAGCATGCTGGTAGAGTTGATCTAGAATATTTTCGGCGTAAGGGTCATAATCCGGCCCTTTACTATAGGCTTCTACAATTTGGTGAAAAGGGAACTGGCCGCTTGTGTAATTTTGAGCTTTTCCTAACCAATATTTGTAAGTGTATTTTTGGCGATATTGGTTTTTGATTATCGCTTCTGGGTTTGCTTCGATAATTTCCTGATAAGATTGGGCCTTTGTATGATCTACGAGTGATAAAAGAGCAAAAGCCCCTAAAAATAATATCTGTAGTATTAACCGCAACATACACATACAATACCACAAAATATTTGTTCAAAAACTTTATAATAGTTTAAAAGGTCGCGTTAGATATTCGCATCAAGATAATTTTGTCCAATAGTCTTAATAGCGTGATCCATAGCCAGATCAACATTGCTGTCACCATTGTTTTGAATTTGCGATTTAAATTCCGAATAAAAGCTTTCCTCAAATCTTTGCACCAGCTCTTGCGTGAAACCTCTTGCTCTCTCGCTATTTAGGTCCAGCTTTGGTCTGGTTAGTTTAAGCAAAGAATGGGCAGCCTCATGAAAACTTTGTGAGACTGTTTTTCTGTGTTTGATCAAAGGCTCTAACTTGCTGTCTATTTTCCACTGAGAATTTGTTCCAAGGATGCAACCTACAGCCATGCCGCGAGAAGTAGCTTTCATGTAAGGAGCTTTTTCAATCATTTCGCAGAGGCTATAATGAGATTTTTCATAGCTTCTTAATAGATAAGTTTTTAACATCTCTCCCCCTTCAGTCTTTGGATCGATGCCAAGACTGCTCACTTCTTTTTCTGCTTCCTCTATAAAAACTTGTGAAATAGGTTTCTTCTTCAACGCTTCTGTAAGCCGTGTATGTTCAGCTAACCTTGCTTCTCTTTCTTGTGCAACGTCTTCATTTGTATTTGTCATGGTTTGTCTTCTTTCTTCGCGTTTTAATCAAAAAAGCCCGCCAGAAGGCGAGCTTGTTTTTTTATTCATTCTCAAAATTGGCGAGCCAGCCTCGCATATAACTATTTACGTTTTTGATTTTTTCAGGTGCTATATCTTTTGTTTCTCTATATACCCCTGAAAATAGAGCGCTTTGTTTGCATTCATGTACGGTATGTTCGTAGTGACGGATCACTTCTGCGCGGAGCTTTTTTCCTTGGTCTGTGTTCAAGTCAAATCCTTGTTCTTCAACCAAAGCGCTGGCAGCTTCTACAAAAATTTCGGACACTGATTGTGTCGGCAAGTGATCTAAATTCATAAAATTTACCTTTCTTGCCCGAGGTTATAAGAATTTCGTAAAGTAATGTCAATAGTTTGCATATAAAAAAATCGCTTCGAAAAGCAGGCTTTAAAATTATAGAGTAATTAAGACTAAATTTCTAAGCCAGACGCTTTATGTTGTTTTGCAATGGTGGCGGCTGTTAACATGCTTTTTGCAGCTTCAATACCGTTATCTTGAAAGGCGCGCATAGCCGCCATACCTAAAGACAAGCAACGCTGTGTGTTTTCTGCGCCGGATAACTCAGGATCAATAGCAATTTTATTTACCCTATCCATTACATCTTCAAAATCTTTAATCGCCATTATTTTTATTCCTCAAATTAAAAAAGCCACCTTAAAAATCAAGATGGCTTTTGTCAATATATGTAAATTGAGATTGGTTTACTCAATAATTTTGGAGACGACGCCTGCGCCAACTGTTCGGCCACCTTCAC
>CAWUIS010000286.1:0-1736 GCA_963922625.1 uncultured Candidatus Melainabacteria bacterium
TCCTACCTCCTATCTCAAGAACCTGAACAAGTTTTGAGTGTGCGTGGCTGGTCTTCTGGTGATGATGGTGTTGTTGATGTTGTACACATAGACCTTGTCTTCCCTAATAATGTCGGTGGTCATATCCACAATAGCTGGCTTGACCCACAAAAACAGGCTATGCTCACCGTTAATGGTTCTAAAAAAACAGCTGTACTAAATGATGTTTTCAAAGAAAACAAACTAGAAATTTACTCACGCAACAGTGACGGTTCTATTACAGTTGAAAAGCCGGTTTATTCTAATGATGAACCTCTCAGACTAGAGTGTAAACATTTCTTGGATTGTATTGAGTTTCGTATCAAACCAACAAGCGATGGTGTTAATGGCTACCAAGTAGTTAAGTACCTTGAAGCCTCACAAAAAGTCATGTCTTCAGGACCAGCAAGTGTGTTAACATCAGCACATTAAACCATGAAAACACCTACAATCTCAATCGCTGAGGCTCGTCAGAATCTAGCAGGGCTTCAAGTCCCACAAGATGCTCTAGAGGCAAAGACGGAAGTTGCTCTATTACTCAAAGTTGTCAATGAAGTTATTGAAAGAATTCGTGACGCTGAAGATTTTCCTGACGATAAAGCACAGCAAGTTGTAGTTACTAGGGACTTAGTAAGCTTTATTGGTAAAATGGCACAAATATTGCAAGACAAACCTCTCTCTCATCCTCTCACTCAACAAGAACTAGCATTAAAAACAATAATTGAAGAAAGTTCTGAGTTACCAAAAGCACAAAAAAGTAACGATCCCCTAAACTTAATCCCACCTGAGAATGATCCAAGTATAGTTGAAATCACAGACACCGATTACGAGAATGCACTTGAGAACTTTGATCCTGGTAAATATGGCATGCAATGGTCTAAGGAAGTGGAGCAGCGCAAAGGTAAAGTAAGAGATATTTTTGCTTTGCCTGATAACCAAACCCTTTTTATAACCACTGATAGACAATCGGCTAACAATATTGAGAATCTTGGATTAGTCCCGCACAAAGGTGCCGTTTTAAATAGAGTGAGCAATTTCTGGAAAAAACAAGCCCATGCATGGGGTATTCCAACCGACCTGATTAAAGGTGGTAGTGATATAGATGCAAATGTAACCATCGCGAAAACAGGCACAGCTCTTCCTGTTGAAGTTGTTGTGCGTAATTACCTCGATGGAACGGCTTTTACGAGATACAAAGAAGGACAAAGAAAATTTGGCAGCCATGAATTAAGTAATGGACTAAACAAAGGGAACAGGCTAGACCAGATAGTCATAGACGCAACTACTAAGGGTAAAAAAGACAAAGCTTTAAGTGACGCTGCAGCAAGTATTTTTGTCGGTGCTGATGATTGGCAAACAGTAAAAAAATACAGCCTCAAGTTTTTTGAAAAGGCTCAGAAACTTGCTGCGGGCAAAGGTTTGGGCATTCGCGATTTAAAACTTGAATTTGCCCGTGATAAGGATGGCAAGATTATGCTTATTGATGAAGCTCTAACACCAGATTCAGCGCGCATTGTTAGCTACACAGGAGACAGGCTTGATAAGGACCGTATCAGGAAAGTAGTAAGAGAGCTTCAAAAATCAAATCCGGCAGGTAAAATTAAACTAAGCCGCAAGGATACTACTGAAGCAGCCCAAAACTATATTAAATTTCATGACATATTAATGAAGGATGAGCCTTTCGAGAAAGAAGAAACCCAGCCTCTTGGTCAAAGAAT
>CAWUIS010000287.1:0-1735 GCA_963922625.1 uncultured Candidatus Melainabacteria bacterium
CGAGCATCTCCGGGAAATGAGTAAGCTCACTTACTTCCTGCACCACAAAACCTTGCTCTCTAATAAATTTAGCAGTACCACCAGTACTAATAAACTGGTAATCAGCATCTGAAAGACCCTTTAAAAGGAGCTCTAAATTAGTTTTATCGGCTACGGAAATAAGCGCTTTTTTAGACATAAGGGTATCATTTTAGCATGCACGAGCATAAGCCTGTACTGGCAAAAGAAGTTATAGACTACCTTCAACCAGAAGCTGGCAAAATTTATTTTGATGGCACTCTTGGTGGTGGCGGGCATTCTAGCTTAATACTTGAACACGGTGTTAAGCACCTCTACTCCTTTGACCAAGACAAAAATGTTATAGAGTCTTTTAGTCACAAGCAGGTGGAAGATTGGACTATAGTCCACGATAATTTTGTAAATATTGCAAGCTACTGCAAGGAGCACAATATCAAGATTGATGGTGGTGTCCTATTAGACCTCGGTTATAGCTCCATTCAAATGGACAATATGGCAAGAGGTTTTAGTTTCAATTCAGAAGCTAGTCTTGATATGCGCTTAAACCCTGATGCTGATTTGAGTGCAGACGATGTCATTAATTACTACTCTGAAAAAGAGATTGCAGATATATTGTTTGAACTAGGTGAAGAAAGAAAATCAAGATTAATAGCAAAAAAGATTCTAGAATCAAGACCACTTAAAACTTGCCGGGAGCTAGCTGATCTGATCAAAATAGTTTACGTCAGAGGAGCACAGGGCAAAACATTTAAAATCCATCCTGCTACCAAAAGCTTTCAAGCTCTAAGGATTTTTGTAAACAAAGAGCTGACTGTTTTAGAAGATTGTCTCAAAGGTCTAATGGAGGTCATGGAACCCGGGGCTATCGCTGCCATCATCTCTTTTCATTCTCTTGAAGATAGAATCACTAAAAATTTCTTTCGTGATGGCAAAAACACAAGCTGGGAGATACTCACAAAAAAACCTATCCAAGCAAGTGCTGAAGAGCTTGAAGAAAATCCAAGGGCACGCTCGGCAAAACTCAGGCTTGCACGTAAAATATAGACAGTGTTTTCCAATCAAAAAGCTCTATTAATCATTACTGTTAGTTTATTTGCAGCTACTTTATTAAGCTCATTTGTAAATATTGCTTTTGATGTTGGCAACCACAAACTCGAATCTAGTATTGAACAAATCTCTGAAGACAAAGCCAATCTGAGAGCCAAATACCTTTCAGAAACAGCACTGGATAAACTGAGCAGCAGAGCAGAGGATATGGAAATGCAGCAAGCAAGCTCACAAAATATTGAAACTGTCTCAATCAAATATGAAAAAATCAAACGACAGAAGCTCATAACACAAGCCAAGATTGAAACTACTAGAAAACCAAGATTTGTACTCACTGGTTACTAAATAGGAATGTCATCTTGAACGAGAGACCGAGCTTGCAGAAGCAGCAAGTGCTCTGTCAATTGCATTAGCAGCATTAACAGCGTTACCTATGTGTCTAGTTGTTTCAAGTGGAGTTGCGGTTGATCTTAGCAATCCTCTTGCTTGTGCCAGGCTTAAATTAGGTTTTAACTCTAATAGCATTGCAACAGTAGCAGAAGCATATGGACAAGCCATAGATGTACCACTAGCAGAGAAGAAACTATCACCTAGAGTAGAAACGATATCCACTCCTGGAGCTGAAATATCAACCGTTCTTCCATGATTAGAGAAAGATGCTTTGCGCCCC
>CAWUIS010000288.1:0-1731 GCA_963922625.1 uncultured Candidatus Melainabacteria bacterium
TCCAAATATAAAAATTCTCGGCAAGATATTTCAGATAAATTTTCTGTAGTCAATATCTTTTGTAGAACAAACTCAAAAAGGCTGGCTTCATATTTTATCAAATGAAATACGTTTTTAGAAGATGAGTTCTTAAGGTCGCAATCGGAACTTTATTCAATCAATGTTTAAACATTTATTTAATTTTAATGTTGCTACAAGTATTTTATTTTTAGGCACTTAGCAGAATTAAATGCTGATAAGTTCGCTAACTTTTAGTTACGAAATGCTAATAGTAGAAATCTTACTTACACACAACTCTCTTTGGTTTTCTTGTTGTCGTTCAAAGTCAACCAACTCCGAATCTGATATATGATTCCTGACAGCATCCTTTACAATTTTTTGTAATTGTTGAGGAGTAAGTGCTTCTAATTCAGCAGAAAATTCAGAATCGAATTTTTTAGAGCTATTGTTATTCTTGCTGAGTCTAGTTTTCAAATTCAATGAGTGGATCTGTTCTTCATTCAAACCTAAATGAGTGATCACAACATCATTGTTAGCAAACCATTTTATTTTTTTGGAAATATTTCTTGCAATGTTTTGACCAGGCCCATCAAAATCCGTCAAAATGTAGATAAAATTCTTAGGCTTACCTAAATAATTTAATTGTTGTGTTTCTTCTCTAACATAAGAATCAGAAGCTTCACCCCCTGAAACACATAACTTGATTGAATAAGGCTTTAAAACTTCAAATACCATATCTTGAAGGGTTTTCTTTTCTAACCAAAACTGAATATGAAAATCTTTATGCTCTAAAAAATCTAGCCTACAAGCTCTAACCATCAGCATAGCTGCAGACTCAAAAGAAGTGTAAGAATTTGCTTTCAAAGAATTACGACTTAAATCATAAACTAATTCATAAGGTAATCGACCATCACGTCTCAAGTCTCTAACCATTCTTTGTGCCTTTTGATAAAACTTATCTGTTTTTGGATAATCAAAATTCATTACTAGTTGATAGTAGATTTGTCTAACGGTTATCTTTGCGAAATCTAAGGATTCAAAAACTTTTAGTATATCGGATTCTAATCTTGCATTTTCTTCATTCCTTTTTCTTTGCTTCCCTTCTTTGCTAGGTATAGTAAAGTTTATAATATAGGAATGGCAATGTTTACAAATCAAATCAACAACTGTATTTACTTTCTGATTTGACAAAAAAGGAGTTTCTCCACCACAACGACAAATAGCTCTATATTTGTTGTGTTGATTGTTTTCTTCGTTTTGAATATACATTCTTGATGAGGTTAGGAATTATAGATTTTAGAAACAGTATGACTGACATAGTTTGGGGACTTGGGGTTTTTTCGTTTTTCATCTCTTAATATTTCCCCTAAGTAATAAATAGAGTCACTTTCAGAAATCCCTAGATTTTTAAGCCTGCATACGAAAAACCAATCACGTAAGGAGTTGTCATCGGGAAACCGTCTTTTCATAACTTCCAAGATATTATGAATATGGCTTTGGGACACAAAGGTGCTATCGCTTAGGAAATTTACTTTAGAGCTTGAACTTTCCTGCTTTGTTTGTTCAAGTGATTGTAATGCATAAGAGCTTATTCTTTTTTCGAATTTTCTTAAACCTACAAAAGGATAATTTCCATCATGTCGTTGATGCTTTTGCTTCCTGTTGGTAAACCCTGGTAACCTTCCTACCTGCTCGGGTTTGGCAGCTCCCCTATCTGATTTTAAAATTCTT
>CAWUIS010000289.1:0-1716 GCA_963922625.1 uncultured Candidatus Melainabacteria bacterium
TGGTGCTGAGATGCTTGTTGAGAGGGTCAGAAAAATCATTGCCCCTCTGAAAATCACCTCACAAAGATGGCTTGATATTATGGAGCAGGCTCATAGTATTGGCTTTAGATCATCTGCCACTATGATGTTTGGGCATGTTGAAAGCTACGCTGATAGAGTTGAGCACTTTAGAGTGTTAAGAGACTTGCAAGATAGAAGCGATGGTTTTACGGCCTTTGTCACTTGGAATTTTCAAAAAGGAGATACCCCTCTAAGTAAAATTATGGAGAGCTACGAGGAGCAGGCTAAGCTTCCGGAGCACAATACCCACTCTTCTGGTGATGATTATTTGCGTACAACAGCTGTTGCTAGAATATTTTTAGATAATTTTAAAAATTTCCAATCAAGTTGGGTTACTCAAGGACACGGACTGGGACAAGTCTCGCTTTCCTTTGGCTGTAATGATTTGGGCGGGAATATGATGGAAGAAAATGTCGTCTCAGCAGCTGGTACTACCCATAGCGCAGAGGTGGATTATATGCGTTACCTTATTGAAGCAGCAGGAAAAGCCCCACAGCAGCGCGATACACAATATAATTATGTGTGATGCCTTACAAAGGAACCATACTAAAATACTCTCAGTACTTGCCTGTTAATAATCAAACTCCGATTATTAGTATCAATGAAGGCAACACACCATTAATTCCAGCACCATCTATTGCAAAAGCAACTGGTGTTCATGGTCTCAATGTATATCTCAAGCTAGAAGGTCTAAACCCAACAGGCTCTTTTAAAGATCGTGGTATGACTCTTGCTGTATCAAAAGCAGTGGAAGATGGTGCTACCAAAATTATTTGTGCAAGCACTGGTAATACCAGCGCTGCTGCCGCTGCTTATGCTGCTCGAGCTAGATCTCTTGGGCATGATTTGGATTGTTTTGTTTTAATTCCTTCTGGCTATGTTGCTTTGGGTAAGCTCTCTCAAGCGATGATTTACGGCGCTAAGGTTATTCAAATCAAGGGTAATTTTGATGACGCTCTTAAAATTGTTAAATCACTATCTGAAAAATATCCTATCCAATTAGTTAATTCACTCAACCCTTACAGACTCGAAGGACAAAAAACAGGTGCTTATGAAGTTTGTGATGAACTTGGTTTTAGTCCTGATTACCTTTGTATCCCTGTTGGTAATGCTGGGAATATTACCGCTTACTGGAATGGCTTTAAAGACTACGTTAAAAATGCAAGCGCTAGACCTAAGATGTATGGCTTTCAGGCAGCAGGTTCAGCTCCAATTGTAAAAGGTGAAGTCGTTGAAAACCCAGAGACAGTAGGTACTGCTATTCGTATTGGTAATCCTGCTAGCTGGAAAAAAGCAGAAAACGCAAGAGACGAGAGTGGTGGTTTAATTGACTCAATTACCGATGAAGAAATGCTTGAAGCTTACAAGCTTATACACTCCGGTGAGGGTATGAACTGTGAGCCAGCTTCAGCTTCTAGTGTTGCTGGACTTTTGAAAGTAGCAAAACAAGGCAAGATTATTCCTGAATCGACAGTTGTTTGTGTGCTTACTGGTAATGGTCTTAAAGACCCTGCAACAGCAATCAAGCAATCTGATATGGCTGAAGCTAAAAAGACTTACGCGGCTAATGAAGAAGAGATTGCTAAGGTTTTAGGATTTACTGCTTAAAAAGGATTGTAAAGCTCTAGGCTTTGAAAGTGTTCAAAATCTTTGCTA
>CAWUIS010000290.1:0-1708 GCA_963922625.1 uncultured Candidatus Melainabacteria bacterium
AAGAACCAATCAAAGTATTTTTTGTCATTGAAGACGACCAAACAAAGATAGGCGACAATAATGGTGCAAAGAATTTTGGTTTCATGCAAGCAATAAACGGCCCAGATAGAAGTTATATTGTTAGTTTTAATTGGTCTGTTTTGAAAGATTTTGTCAAAGAGATGTGGAGAGCTGGTAGTGGCTTGGACACCGAAAGAGCAAAGAATTTCTTTTTAACAGAACCTGCTAATGGTATAAGAAGACTAAAATTTGAACCTGTGAAACATTGGCCTTCACGACTACCTAAGGCACAAGAATAAAAATCGATTATCTTAACCTCACCTTGGTCTCCCCCTGTTAAATAAATACCATCAGTGGAAAACACTTAGATGGAGTTATTTTGACAAGAGAGATTCAAGGTCCAGCTTTACCCGATTTTGCAGCAAAAGTCTCTAATAGCCCTCAGGCATACAATGTAAAAGCTGAAAAAGCAGTCGCCAAGGGTAGAACCGATTTTGTCAGGGTTATATTACCTGGAACAGATGTAAATGTAGTAGCTCAAGATGAGGAAGGAAATCCTGGGGTGTTTAAACAAGCAGATGAGGAGCGATGGAAGGATGCAGGTGCTACTGACACCGAAGATACTGGATAATATTCAGCGGCATTCACTTAAGGATCCACTAAAAATTAGATATTTTGGTCACTTGGCAACTCATGCTCTGCATGGTTGCTACCTTTTTTATGGACGTCCGATTGAAAAACGAAGTTTTTCAGGACATCCTTAAAGCCATAACCAAGTTTTAAACTAGATCTGTTTTTAAAGATTAACAGGGGTTTTATATGTTTTCTGAAGCGACAATGCAATTATGGGGTAACATAGCTTATTCTTATAATGAAAAAGATGATGATAGTCGAAATGAAGTTTTTTTCAAGCGACCAGAGAATATAGTTATTGAAGAAAGTTCTTCTGGAAAAGATATAAGTCCTGTTCAAATTCCTGGCAAAGTAGAAGTACAGTCTAAAATTACCTCTCCCAAAACTTCTGAAAGACCTGAGCCTGCAGTAGAAACTTGGAAAAAAATTCAAAAGACAAATTCTCAATTAGTTTCAGTTGGACCTAAAAGCACTAAAGAAGTTAAAGTTACAAAAAAACATACATCCCCGCATAAACTCAACGAATCTACTAAATTTGCCAATCCTCTAACAGGTAATAAATTAACAGCTAGTCAAGTGCGTCAATTAGGAGCTCAGGTTGCTCACGTTAAAAAAAATCAAGGTGGACGTGGTTACCTTCATACAGAGAAGGGGACCGTTAGAAAAGCTGATAAATTCAAGGTTAGCATCCAACCTGGTGAAGTAAGAATAACTTATGTGCAGGTAAGCAAAGACGGAAGCGAGATTGAGTCTAATAAGCCTCTAGTTATTAAAGGAGATCTACCTAAAGAACAGACAGTGCCTCAAGTAGCAAAAGATATACGGAGTCAATTTGTTAGCACTGCTGATATTCTTACTCAGGCTGGAGATAATGCGAGCACCATCCCGCCAACCACATCGGATTCTGGTTGGCGGGATGGTTATGATCAACATACTGCAAATGAATTTATTAAAGATCAAGCTGTTGCTAAGATACTAAAACCAAAAGCTGTTGCCGAGAAAAAACCAGATGGCACAGTGGTACTAAATAAAGAAGCTAACCCACTAAGGTTACATCAAATATTGCAACCAGTGG
>CAWUIS010000291.1:0-1707 GCA_963922625.1 uncultured Candidatus Melainabacteria bacterium
ATATGTGTGCCTGTGCAGGATATTATTAACTCTATGTTAGTAACAAAACAATACCCAGACTTTTGGAAGAGAGCCCAGATCACGCCTCTCCCGAAAAACTCATGTCCCACCATGCACAAAGACTTCAGACCAGTCTCTTTGTTGCATCATTTAGGCAAAGTCTGTGAGCAGGTTATTGTTGATAAACTCAAGTTTTGTGTGAAGCAGCTTATAGGCAGCGATCAGTATGCTTATAGACCTAGTGTTGGGACATTAGATGCTATTTTACAGCTTATTGATGATATAACATCTGATCTAGATTTGGCTCACAACAATTATGTACAATTAGGTTGCGTTGATTTTTCTAAAGCATTTGATAGGCTTCAGCCAAGTGTCGTTTTAAGTAAAATGAAAAATTATGGTGTGAATGAAAATATACTGGATATTTTAGCTGACTTTTTAGTACGTAGAAAACAATGTGTAAAATTAAATGGTACTTTTTCTGACTACATCGACATCTCTGTCGGGGCACCACAGGGCACCAAGCTTGGGCCACTGCTTTGGCTTTTTTATGTTAACGACCTGAATGTTGATGATTTTAAAGTAGTAAAGTATGCAGATGATACTACGTTTTACAAACCTTTTGGTAAAAATAGCACTGATTCTATTGCCCCAGCTATTTTAAGAACGCAGCAGTGGGCTGATGAAAACAATATGCTACTGAATGCAGACAAAACAGTCATTATGAATATTTTGCTCAATTACCATAACGAGTATGACGATCCTGTGATTTTAAGTAATGAAGTCAGTATTTCACCTTCTCATACTGCCAAGTTTTTAGGTATTACACTTGATAATCATTTATCTTTTAGTAAACATGTAGAATCTCTTGTCTCGTCATGTAATAGTAGGCTTTTTCTTTTACGCCAACTGAAAGTGCTCGGTATGAATGAAAATGGATTGAAGAATTTTTACTTGGCAAACATTAGATCAATTTTAACATATGCATCGCCAGCTTGGTTTTCACTTTTGTCTGATGGTGATAAATCTTCTTTAGAAAGAATTCAAAGGTCTGCTACAAGAACTATTTTTCCAGACCATAGCTATGAAGATAGACTGACACTTTTAAATATTCCAACCTTATCTGATTTTATTTTTGATTTGAGCAAGAGACATTTTAATAAGATAGCGAGTGATCCAGAGCATCCACTTTTTAGTAGAGTAATTCGAAATACCGGTAGAACATCCTCTCGTCTCAACACTATTTTTAGACCTAAGATCTGCAAGACTCAAAAACGTGCCAAATCATTTTTTCCAATCATGATGTCTCATTTTAACACTATTCAACCTTAGCCATTTTATTTTTATACACTTTATTTATTTTTGCTTTTTCCTAGTCAAGTTATTAATTAATGTAAACATTCAATTTTATCATTCTCATGATACCGAATGTACAAATAAACTGAAACTGAAACTGAAACTGAAACTGATCAAACTTGTCTTTTTTGTGTAACCTTCTTTCTTGACAAAATACCGTCAGCTTGTGTAAAGCAGCGTCGTATACCTTTCTCGAACCTGCTGCCACAGTCTTTTTGATCAATTCATCAGCTTTCCGTTTCAAATCTCCTACAACAATATTATAATGGCCAACATCAGCATTTTTGAATTACTGCTCTGAACTTGGTAATCAGATACAGCATACAGCGGCGCGCATGCCACTGCACAACA
>CAWUIS010000292.1:0-1693 GCA_963922625.1 uncultured Candidatus Melainabacteria bacterium
ACTGAAAGTATGTGTATCCCAAATTGCACAAATCTTCAATTTTACTGATAATAACGTATTGCGTACCTAAGATTTGAAACCATTCAAAGAGGAAGCGATAATCAAATTTTCTAACCAACTTTTTGAATAAACACACCCATTTAGCCTAGCCGCAGGACTTATTAAATCTGGATATTTTTTAGTCACAGCAGGACAAGAGGGCGCAAAATTAAACAATAGGGCTAAAGCCCGAAAGTTCATTGAAGTACTGGAGACAGTAGCATGAAACATCTGCGAGTTAATGGCATGACGTTCCATGATTTTCATTATTCTATCTAAATGGGCAGAAGTTCTATAAGCACTTGGTGCATCAAAATGAGCTAACCATTTATTCTTCTTCTTGCATAGCTTGAGCAAATTATCTTTCATCGCACTTACAGGAAGTTTAGCCGTAGCCCATTCTCTAAGCCTGCGTATTTGTTGGCTCATCTGCATTTTGGATTCAGCTCTACAGATAGTCCAAGCTTTGTCGGCTATAATAGCATAATGTTCTTGCAATTTTTTGCTTGCTCTATCCCTAATTTTAAGGACTGCATGAAGAAAACATTCAACAATTATTACCTTTTCAAATAGATGTTTTAGTGCATTTTGGGTAGCAAACCAACCGTCTGTATTGATTGTAAACGGTTGATATTTAGTAATTAAGGATACAACTTCTGATTTGAATACGCCGTATGCTGAACGTAAGGTCATTTCGTCTGCTTTGGCACAAGCCTCTGCTCCTAAAAAGCAGTTACCACCAATGATAGTAGCAATATAGGCTTTAACTCCTTTGATGCGAATATGAAATTCGTCGGCTAAAATATCTTTAGGCATTTTGGTAATATCATAAACGCTTGTCCCCACTATGTTAAATACAGCAAGACTGATAAAAAGCCGATACCAATACATCGGATTACGACCAAATACAATAGCTATTACCCAGAATGGAACGCCAAATCGAATCAAAAGTAGGGCATTTTCTACCTCTTTGGTTTTGCCTCGCATGTAAGGCATTATAAAGCTAGGGCGGATTCGATAAAGCTGGTCTTCTATTTTTATTCGCCTCAATTGAATGCCTATCTTTTTAGACATTCTGTCTTTTCCTTTCAAGATATAGCCCTTTTCCAATATCGCTGAGGGAAACAATTCAGACCTCTTATTTAGATTTTCTTTAATGATTTCATGTGCCACTGAAGGGCTTTTTACAAATTCCGAGTATTTTTTTTCTGGAATTGGTAAAACTATTGTCTTATTCTTCTTACTTTTAGTTGCCATTAATCTTGTTTTGATTCTTTTTTTTTCACAACTAAAAGATATACATTTTTAATGGCTTTTTTTATTTGGTACGCAAAACGTTACATTCAGCAATTCTATAACCAAGAGCGACCTCATCAAGCTTTAGATTATCAAGTACCAGCAAAAGTGTTTGGAAAACTTGATTAATTGGATTTTTTTATTCAGTTTTGTGACAACGTTTTTCTTTTTCTTTCAGTCAGCAAAAACGTTTTCACTCACCTTAATTTACACCTTTTTTCTGTCCAACTTTCGGGGGGAAGCGCACTTGTCGAGATAGAATACTCAATTCAAACTCTGCCATGTTCAGCCACGATCCATGAGCAGGGGTGTACTCAAAAATCAGTCGATCTAAATATTGCTTCGCTTTTGGCGCATC
>CAWUIS010000293.1:0-1669 GCA_963922625.1 uncultured Candidatus Melainabacteria bacterium
GGCGATTTAAGTAACTAGTTACTTCAGTAACTTCAAGATCATCTAAATAACCATTTGTACCTGTATAAATGATAGCAACTTGCTCTTCCACTGGATATGGTGAGTTTTGTGCCTGCTTTAAAATTTCTCGCAAACGACTTCCACGTGCAAGTTGAGCTTGTGTGGCAGGGTCCAAATCAGAAGCAAATTGTGAAAAAGCTTCTAGTTCAGTAAATTGTGCTAATTCTAGCTTTAGCTTACCCGCAACTTGCTTCATTGCTTTAATCTGAGCCGCAGACCCTACTCGAGAAACTGAAATCCCTACATTAACTGCTGGCTTAATCCCAGAATTAAAGAGATCCCCAGATAAGAAAATTTGACCATCTGTAATAGAGATTACGTTCGTAGGAATATAAGCTGACACGTCTCCCGCTTGTGTTTCAATGATTGGCAATGCAGTCATACTACCCCCCCCAAGAGCATCACTAAGTTTTGCGGCTCTTTCTAAAAGACGTGAATGCAAATAAAATACATCACCAGGATAAGCTTCGCGACCTGGAGGTCGGCGTAATAATAATGACATCTGACGGTAAGCTTGAGCCTGTTTTGTCAAGTCATCATAAATTATTAATGTTGCTTTTCCATTATACATAAAGTACTCGGCTATAGCAGCTCCTGTATAAGGGGCGATGTACTGTAAAGTTGCAGACTCATCAGCGTTTGCGGCTACAATCACTGTGTAACTAAGAGCACCTTTATCTTTTAATAGTTGAGCAGCTTGAGCAACTGAAGAGGCTTTCTGGCCAATTGCAACATAAACGCAAATAACATCTTCGGATTTTTGGTTTATAATAGTATCTAAGGCAATCGACGTTTTCCCAGTTTGACGATCACCAATAATTAATTCACGTTGTCCTCGGCCTATTGGAATCATAGAATCAATAGCTGTAATACCAGTTTGTAATGGTTCACAAACAGATTTTCTAGCAATAATACCAGGTGCCATCGATTCGATAAGTCGTGTCTCTTGTGCAGCAATGGTGCCCTGGCCGTCTAAAGGGTTAACAAGAGGATCTACTAATCGGCCTAATAGACTATTTCCTACAGGAACTTGGGCAATTTTGCCAGTTGCTGTTACCTCTGTTCCTTCTAGAATTGAAAGTCCTTCGCCCATAAGAACTGCTCCAACATTATCATTTTCCAAGTTTAAAGCAATTCCAATTGTTCCATCAGAGAATTCCAATAATTCTCCTGCCATTACGTTATCTAGACCGTAAATACGAGCAATGCCATCTCCTACTTGTAAAACTGTTCCAACATTTTTTAAATCAGGCCCAGACTCAAAGTTTACGATTTGGTCTTTAATAAATGCACTAATTTCATCTGGTCTTAATGGTTGCATGATTTGGTATTTTATCAATTTTTAAAAATAAACCGATTTCGAAAACTTTCTAACTTAATTGAATATTTAAATCAAAGTATTTTATCAACTTTTTTATCTGACCTTCTACACTCAAATCAATCATTTGCGAATTAATTTGAATTTTTAAGCCAGCCAAAATCTCAGGATCAACTGTACAAAGTAATTTAACTTCTGATGCTTTGCAATAATTTTTTAAAGCTTCAAGAAGAGTTTCTCTCTGCGAGTTTGTTAAGGCAACCGCAGAAGTTACTGAAGCTAAAGAAATTT
>CAWUIS010000294.1:0-1659 GCA_963922625.1 uncultured Candidatus Melainabacteria bacterium
TCAGATTGATGGCTCAAGTACTAAAACAGGAGGCAAGGTCATTAAAAATGTTTCTGGTTATGATTTAAGCAAGCTTTATCTTGGCAGCCGTAACTCGCTTGCCCTCATTCAAAATGCTTTTTTGCGACTAGAAAAAATCCCAAGTCACCAAGCTCAAGTAAAACTAGAATTGGATTTTTCTAATGAGAAATTTTTTACTAATGATCTGATTGATTTTTTGATTTACTTAGCTGGTCATAATTTTGATCAGAGCTTGAAAATGCAGATGCGTATTTTAGAGGGTATAAGATTTATTTTGCAAATTAATCTTAGTGCTGATGAAGAGATGCTCAAGCTAAGAATAGAAAATCTTGCTACTAAGCTCAATGGGTTTTTTACGCAGCGATATAGCTGTGATATTACTAAGCTGATTAAAACCAATATTGAAGAATTTTCAAAAAGCTATGCCAGCGACTCACAAAGGATAGAGCTGCATCTTGCTAATGACCGGCTGCGGTATTTTTATACTTGTTTGGCTAGAAACTTTGATAATTTGTCTATTGATCTGAGACAAAGTATTATAAATATAGAGGACGTGACTGATTTAGAGGCTGTTTTGCAAGAGTTGAAGCTTGTTCATGCTGAATTTGAATTAGGTCCGTATTTTATGCAGCTTTATCCAGTAAATTACAAAAATATTTTGCTAGAAAAAGAATATAATCCATATTTGAACCGAGCAGAAGAGGATATCCTTCTTGAAATTAAAAGAACTATGGATACAAGATTTTTGTTAAATGCAATCTGACCTTGCTAGCCTTGAAGACCAATTGAAAGCATGTGTGCACTGCGGCATGTGTCTTAGTGCTTGCCCAACTTACCAAGTGACAGGTAATGAGGGGCATTCACCTCGAGGACGTTTGTATCTAATCAATGATTTGCTTAAAGACTCCTCAGAAACTGAACCTCAAAGTCTAGATCCTAAAGTACTCGATTACTTGGATAATTGTCTAAGTTGTTATGCCTGCGAAACTGCTTGCCCTTCTGGAGTAAATTATTCTGGAATTCTTGAACAAGCACGTCATGATTATGATGCAACTAGCCTCAATAAAGGCTTTTGGTCTCAGTTGCGCTTGGCAATTTTTAGATTTGTTTTGCCAAACCGTTCTCTACTTAATGTTTTAAGAGTGCTGCAGCGCTATTTAGGCTTTTTAGTACCGCTGAAAATTAAGCCTAATTTGAATTTTAAATATACTAAAATCAAAACCAACCAGCTTTATCTTTCCGAGCTTGATCTTTCTGATACACCCTATGAAAAAAGAATTATCGCTATGCCTTTGGGCTGCGTTATGGATACTTTTTATAATAAGGTTCATTTAGATACTATCTATGTTTTAAACCAATTTGGTTATCATGTTTTTGTACCGGATACTTCTTGTTGTGGTGCTTTAGCAGCACATTCTGGAGAAGTCGAGCTGGGCAATAAACAAGTCAAGTCAATGCTTGAAGAATTTGAGCGCTTAGGCTTTGCTGTGCTTATGAACTCTGCTGGTTGTGGTGCTTTTGTAAAAGAGCATATTGATGATTTGAAACGTAATGTCCAGCAAGGTGAAAATTTAATGGATTACCTCAAAGACCAAGCAGCTGACTTACAGCTTATGGATTTGATTGAAGCTCTCATGA
>CAWUIS010000295.1:0-1652 GCA_963922625.1 uncultured Candidatus Melainabacteria bacterium
GCATTAGCTGGTACGCAAAGCCAACTTAAGACCATCGATGTTTGTGAAATCGAACAGCTAGTATACCGGGCTGCTGATAATTTTTTTGTCAAATCATACCCTAGCCAAATAAAAATCAAGCGCCATGTAGCTGATGCGCGTAATTTTTTACAAGCTCTGAATGCTAGTGATACTGCTGTTGCGAATTTTGATCTTATCGTCTCGCAGCCATCTGACCCGTGGATTTCTGCAGATTTATTTACAAGAGAGTTCTGGACTTTAGTTGCTAATAATCTAAGCGAGCAAGGACTTTTTGTGCAGTGGCTACAGCTCTACTCGATCGACCAAGAATATCTAACGATTGCTTTAAGAACCTTTCAGTCAATCTTTCCTGATGTCTTAGTATTTAAATCGGGCTCTGCTGCAGAGCTGATTTTAGTAGGTTCAAAATCTTTAGCTCAAATTGACAGCCAAGAAATTCGTAAAATTATTGCCAATGATAAACTCAGGCGAAATCTGGAAGCTATCAATATTAGTGATGTTGAAGATATTTTTTCTAATTTGCTACTCGTACCTGAAGCAGTGAGCAAGCTTGTTTCACCCAAGAAAGTTAAGATTAATAAATTTGTCACTAAGATTGATAGCACTGAAGACCTGAAGCCAAAACTTACTAAAGTCAATCTTGAATCACAAGAAGAGTACTTTAATACCATTGATGAATTTAGAGGCAAATTGAATACTGACGACAATATGCTGCTTGAGTTTCATACTCCAACTAGATTAAGTAAGTTTTTTGAGACAGTACTGCAGAATAAAAAATTTCTCTATGATGCAGCAGACCCGGCTTTGATTTTGAAATTTTTTGCTGCTAATGAAGATATGGCTTTTTTGTTGAAACTCGCTGAAACTAGTGCTAATTTGAAACTAGCAGAAGAAATTCATCATATTCAACCAAGCCCTGCAAGCTATTGGACTCTTTATAATATTTATAGCGCTAGGCAAGAATTTGAAAGAGCTGATGCTGTGCTTTATGAAGCAAGGTCTCGCTACGCTGATATGGTGACGACAAAAACCAGATCAAAAGCTTTGGTTATTTTTGAAGGCTTGATTGGAGAGAAAAAACTTGATGATTTTGAATTAGAATCATTGGCTTATATTTACTTTGCTAATGCTAATTATAGGCTCGCTGAAAGCTTGGTTAATAAGGCTATTGCTCTTGCTGAAGAGATTGAAAACAGAAATTTACGTAAACTAAGGCTGGCAAAACATTACTTACTAAAAGCAAAAATTTTAGAGGCTAGATCCAGACCGCGTCATCAAGTGCACAAAGCGTTAAAACAAGCACTTGATAATGACAAATTCTCTTCTCAAATATATCTAGCAAAGGCAGATTACGAACTTTCCCAAGCAGAAGTCTTTATTAGTGATAAAGCCAAGCATAAAAAAGCCGCTGTTAAATATCTACAAAAAGCTCTTGAGCTTAACCCTAATAACGCTCAGGTGAATTTAAAACTAGCCATGATTTATGGTGAAGATTTGCCTAAATCACAAATGCAGCTAATGCAACTTGAAGACGATAAATATTTAAATTTAGTCATGAAGCATCTTCATAATTCATTGATGCTGGATGCTAAATCAATAATTGCAAATTATAAAATGTCTAAGCTGCAATA
>CAWUIS010000296.1:0-1628 GCA_963922625.1 uncultured Candidatus Melainabacteria bacterium
GTTACAGGTGATTTTGCCTCAGACTATCACCCAGCAAATCAAAGAAGTTCAAGACCAGCTCATTGGTGTGAAAAATATTACTGAGCATCCTGAAAGAGAGCACATGCTTTTGAGTGATGCTTCTCGTCTTTGTAACAGAGAAATCGTATCTGAGTGCCAGCAGCTAATTTGCTTTCTTTACCGTGATAGTAAAACCTTACTTGATGCAATTGACTTTGCACATAGTCTCAACAAAGTTGTGACAGTGTTCTACCTAGACTGATAACTTACCTTGCAGTTTTGCAATTTGCGCCTGATACCAAAAAATTTTTACTGGGTCAATGAGTATCATGCTGACAAGATACATGATGCTAAGACCAAGTAGTTGTAAATAGAGCGAGAATTTACCAGCTGCTTTATAACCTCCAGCAGCCTTTCCTGGAAACTGACTGAGAACATATTGCCAATTGCGACCATAGTTACGGTAAAAATCAATTATCACTTTTTTGGTTAGTGATACACCAGGAACCTCTTTGAGTAGTTTTACTTGAGGAGCATAGCCAATTAAAATACCAGCTGCTTTTAATCTTAAAAAGAAATCCAGCTCTTCAAAGCCTTTGTATTTGGTGGAAGATAGTGAGTAGTCGTTTTTGAAGCGCCCAACCGAGTCAAAAACATCACTGCTTAATAAAAAACAACTGGCTAGTGGTAAGTCAACTCGAGCCTTAAAGCTATTGAGAAAATTATTGAGTGCTGTGCTGAACTTTCCTTGTGAGTTAGAATCCAAAAATATATCCTCATCACTGATAAAGGCAAGATCGTCTTCAGGATTTAATACAAAAGGATATTTTTTTTCATTCTCGCCGTAGTCATGTATTGCAAAGCAAGATTGCATGATTTCGTAAGGAGGATCTAAGCTGAGCCAGTCTGGGCTGTCGTTTTTCCAGATCGGTTTAATGCAAGCTCCTGCTGCAAAACGCTTAGGCTTTTCTCTGGCAAGTAAGTATACTTCTTGTAGCCAGCTATCATCCAAAATCAAAGTATCATCTAAAAACGCAATAAGTCCTGCTTTCGATTCTTTAATAGCACGATTTCTGGAAGCGTTAAGACCAGGCTCTAGTTCAAGAAAGTAACGCAGCTCTAAGTCTTCGGTGTAGCGCTTAGCAATGAGATTAAAAATCATCTCAGAGGTTTCATCGGCCGAGTTATTGTCGATTATGACAAGCTCGCAGTTGCTTATTAGTTCTTTTGCATCAAGGTTCTTTTTGAGCTCTTTGAATTGCAAGAAAATCCTATCAAGCAGCTTTTTGAGCAACGGGGCGTTATTAGATGTCGCGATAACGATCGATAGTAATGGGGCTGACAACAATGATAGTCTACAATAGATATTTGATGCTTGAAACAGAGATTCAGCTTGAAAATCCAATATTTATAGTTGGCTGCCCTCGGTCGGGTACTTCTAAGCTCGCTTCTATTTTAAATCGTCATAGTAATATTTCTAGTTCAAGCGAGACTCATTTTTTTGACATCATCGCAAAGAAGGATCTGAGGTGGAATAGAATCAATGAGGCGAATCTCAATGAGATTTTAAATGAGGGCAGAATCAAAGACTTTATCGAGCTAGGTAAAATCAATGTATCAAATCTCAA
>CAWUIS010000297.1:0-1615 GCA_963922625.1 uncultured Candidatus Melainabacteria bacterium
TGCCGTACCGTGGTCGACGCTTACTCTCAAATAAGGCAGCCCTAAAGTAACATTAACAGCATCAAAGCCACCAATAGCCTTAATTAGAGGAAGAGCTTGGTCATGATATGCAGCAATAATAAGATCTTGATCAGGTTTTTCTTGCTTGAAATATTTTTGAGCAGCTTTAGCCAGGTGAGAATCAGCAGGAAAAGGACCTTGAAGACCATCAAGAGAGATAGTTTGCATTAAGTCTTGAACAAAGCTTTTTTCTTCATGACCAAGTAAACCATTTTCTCCAGCATGAGGGTTTAAGCCAAGTAGATCGATTCTAGGTTTTCTGATCAAAAAATCTTGCTCAAGAGCTCTATAACTATTATGAATACAAGATCTGAGGTTTTGTTGATAATGCTTTGGGACATCTTTAATCGCTAAATGCCTAGTTGCCAAAACCAGCTTCAAGTCTCCCACAGCAAACATCATCTCTACATCACGAGCTCTAAGATTGTTGATTTGTGCCAAAACTTCAGTTTGACCACTAGCTTCGATTCCAGCTAAATTCAAAGATTCTTTTGACACTGGTCCAGTAACCAAGTAATCAATATCACCATTTAAAAGTAGTATGTGTGCTTTCAAGAGGCTTGCATAAGCATGCTCACCGCAAAAAGCACTGGCTTTGCCAGGTTTAATAGTCTCCAAGAGTGATTTGCTTTTAGCTTCATCGTCAATAAGCCTAATGACAAAGTTTTGATTGTTACTGTTTGCCTTAGAAAACTTAAAAAATATCTCCGGCCCAATACCAGCTAGGTCACCTAAGGTGTAACCAATTGTTATAGGCTTAAGATTTGTTTTAGGGCCTTCCATCAATAAGTTTTTTAGAGCTTGGTTTTAGCATAATTTTGAATTACGCAACAAGCTAATTGCTATAATTGTAATAGAGCCTTGGGCTCTTAAAAGGATCATTTATGACAATTGGTGCACAAACCATTATTGAAGGAAGAAACATCGAAGTTACTCCTGCAATCAGAGAGTATACAGAATCAAAAGTAGATAGAATTCACAAGCATTTTGACTCTCTTATACAAAACCATGATGTGCATGTGGTTTTATCAGTGCTGAAAAACCGCAAAGGTGACACTCAAAAAGCAGAGATTACTATCAACCTTAAGGGCGGTCACGTAATTAGATGTCAGTCATCTGAAGAAAGTGTCTATGCCAGCCTAGATATAGTGGTTGACAAAATCGAAGCTCAACTTAGAAAATACAAGACCAAAATCTATAGCAAAATCCACCACGGCAAAAGTGTAAAAGAGTACGGCATTACCGGTGATTTAGCGGATCAAACCATACCAGCTGACTTGATAGACCAAGTCAAGTCTTACGAAACACCTAAAATCATCAAGGTCAAGAGATTCAAGATGAAACCAATGAACCCTGAAGATGCTGTTGAGATGCTTCATGATTGCGGTCATCCGTTCTATATGTTCCTGAATGTATTTTCAAACAGAATTGCTTGTGTCTATGAAAGAGACGACGGTGGTTATGGTTTAATCGAGCCTGAGTTTCTGCAAGTAGATAATTAAAGAAAAAACCCCAGCTGATTAAGCTGAGGTTCGTTCGATTCGGGGGGGGACTT
>CAWUIS010000298.1:0-1578 GCA_963922625.1 uncultured Candidatus Melainabacteria bacterium
GGAAACTTTCTGCTATTTCACCCTTGCCTAAGAAATCAAACCCAAAAAGTAATAACGATTATAGACCAATCGCTTTAACATCAGTGATTATGAAGTGTTTTGAAAAAATTATCAAAGAGAAACTTTTAAAATATGTTGATTTAGATAATTACCAGTATGCATACAAGAGGGGCTGTAGCACCAAAGATGCCTGTATAGGCTTAGACTATTTTCTGAGGTCACATTTGGACAAACCCTCAACTTATGCTCGTATTCTTTTTGTAGACTTCACTTCCGCTTTTAATACCATTGTGCCAAAGATTTTATTAGACAAACTAGAATCTCTTGATGTGCCATTTTTCCTTAGGTCTGTGATAAAATCCTTTTTAGTAGATAGACAACAGTTTGTGCGTATTGCTGAACAAAAATCAGGTATTTTACACTGTGATATTGGATGTCCTCAAGGATGCGTTTTATCTCCAATTTTATTTTCTATTTATACTGATTTTATAAGATCTACCCATCCGAATGTAAAAATTTTCAAATATGCTGATGACATGGCTATAGTTGGTTTGTTGAGTTTTAAAGACCCTGATACTTCTTATCCTTTTTTCGATGCCGTCCAAACTTTTGTAGACCAATGTGCCTCTGTCAATCTTTTAATCAATGCGAGCAAAACAAAAGAGATGGTCGTGAATTTTAGCAGAACTTATGCAATCTACGATTATATTTTTATCAGTGGCAATCCTATTGAACGAGTATCATCTTTTAAATATTTGGGTACTTTCTTTGACGATAATTTAAAATGGCAATCAAACACTGATTATATATATGGTAAGCTGAGACAACGTTTTTATGCTTTTTCACGTTTCAAGCATTTTAGACCTAACAAACAGCAAAGAGACTATTTTATTCAAAGCCTAATCAAGCCGATTTTACTGTACAATTTTGAGCTCTGGTATAACTATGCTACTGATAAACAGAAAGAAAGACTGACAAAACCTTTTTCGCAGAACAGTTTTGATCTGGACATGGATTTTTATTTGGAGAGTTGTGTTTGTAAAACTGCTGCCAATTTTATTGCTGACTCAAGTCATGTTTTACACAGCTGCTATCAGACAAATCGGAAACATTATCGGGCACCAAAAGCTAATACAAACCGTTTTTTGGACAGTTTTGTGCCATTTTCCATCCGAGCACTAAACAGCTAAGTTTTCTTATTTTTTTTTTAGTTTTTCTCTTTTTACATGCACAGAGCACCTGCCAATTGTAATGTGTCACTGACATAATTACCAAAATAAACTCATTCACTCATTTACACAGCTAGACCAGCTAAGCAGGCCGTTACCGCTCTATCTAACCTGCCGCTGTAGAGAAGACATTTCTCAAAGTTTTATACCAATGAAAACGTTTGTTGTTTACATGTGCGGTGGGTGGACATTATTCCCCGGCACAACTAACAATAATCTACCAGATTCAAAATTTCTACTGTTCTTCATTCATATATCATATGACTACAGACTTTCTGCGCATTGGAAACTTTCGCACCAAAAATTACTTACACAATAACCACCTTCCGCATTTTTGTATCCTGAAAAT
>CAWUIS010000299.1:0-1575 GCA_963922625.1 uncultured Candidatus Melainabacteria bacterium
ATGCTCAAATTAAATCAAGTCGAGACTCCGCTTGTAAATCATCTTGTACCTGAGCTTGAGTCTGTTAAAAAACTAGCTTGCTTTGATAGGCTTATGACTTTTACTCTTGAAAATCAGCGTTTCGCTATTGACTACTCTTTGGTTAAAGAGATTTTGGTTAAGAAAAAGATTTACCAGTTACCGGGTTCACCGGATAAGGGCTTGATTAAAATTAGAGACTCAGTTTTGCTTACAAAATTTACTAAAAAATTAATTGGACTAAGCAAGAAAGAGTCAAGGTTTAATATTGGTATTTTGCTAGAAGTTTCAGGAGAGCCTTTTGTATTGCAAGTTGATGATATCAATGAGATTGTGAATTTGCCAGAAGACTACCAAGAGCTGGATTCTGCTGATGAGGTTTTTGCTAGCTTTGTTGCTAAAGCACTCGAGTTTAAGTCAGAAAAATTCTATGTCTTGGACGAAGAGTTGTTGCTTAAAGGCTAATCAGCGAGTTTACTTGTTGGTGTAATTGTTTAATATATGAACTGCTAAGACTAAGCTTGTCAAGATTGAAGCTGATATATTTTTCTTGAGACATGATTTCGTCAATCTCGATTTGATCAGTGAATGCTAAAAAATATAATTGGTGTCCAAGATCTATAAGTATATTTTCAAGCTTATAGTTTTCTGAATAAAATCCTTGATCCTGGTTGCTTAGTATTTTTAAGATGCTTTTAGGCATACCTGAATCATGAAGCATTTGCTCAGAGAGTTTGCTGCTACTGATTTGGTAGAGATGCTTTTCTTGATTTAGTTTTTCATGCAAATTTTCTTCTTCACTAAGGTCTTGATATTTACTCTTGTATGTGATTTCAAGGCTAGATTCTCCAAGGCAATGTACTAAGGCTGCAATATACAAATCACTGATAGCTTTATCTTTAAGATGGAAGCGATGAGCTAACTTTTTGCAAGCTTGAGCAATGAAAATATTTTTGTGCCAGCTCGAGATATTGGCGAAAAGTTTTCTTGCTGCCACCATGAAAATTAAATCTCTCAAGCCGTATAAACCTAAGTGCGTAACAGCTTCCTCAATAGTTCTAGGTGCTTTTCTGAGAGCAAATGCCGCAGAGTTAACTAGTTTAAAAGCGTTAACTAAGAGTATTTCATCAAGGGCAAGTAAGTCTGCAATGTCTTTTAGACTAGTGTCTTGTCTATCAACTATATTTAAAATTTCTATAGCAGCCGGCGAAATTGTTGAAAATGAATCAACTTCGTTTATTGTTTTTGACATCGCTCCCCCTCAGTCACTTGTCTAAACAATATGCCATATATTAAGGGGATTCAAACTGACTGAGTGCCACTACTAACGGTCAAGTGTACTAAGGTCGCCTTGAATTTCATTGCCTTGAGCAATATCTTTCAGGATTCTTCTCATGATTTTTCCGGATCTTGTTTTTGGTAATGATTCTAATGCTGTAATTTTTTCAGGGCGGGCTAGAGCTCCAATTTTTTCAACGATCAGCTCTTTTAGCTCTTTTTCAAACTGGTTAGTATGCGTTTTACCACTGACAACAAAAGCGACGATGCACTCACCTT
>CAWUIS010000300.1:0-1542 GCA_963922625.1 uncultured Candidatus Melainabacteria bacterium
AAATTAATATAAAATTAATAATACCTAAAATATCCCTTAGATAATTTAGCACTTGTCGAACTGAGCCGTGTTTTTCAAGGAGCTCTATAGCCTCTTTTTTTCGACACCTGTAGCCTCTATGATCATATTTACACCTATCAAATGTATGTTGCATTGTTAAATAGTAAAAAAGCTTTATCAAGTGGTCAAGGCTCGCGCAAAGCTCTTTCTGCGTGTCAAAATGGTATTTTTGTGCTACCCGCAGGTCGCGTCACCTTCACCATCTCGGGCCCAATGCTTCAAAATACGAAGAGTATCCTTCCCTATATGTACTCCATTGGAACGAATTAAGTACTGACTCTCTAAAAAAATGAATATACTTACACTATTGATGGTAGCAGTCAAAAGCTGACTGGTAGTGTCCATACAAGTGATATGCTTCAATCTGCCATGCTTCTTTACCTTGCCTTTGGCCTGTTAATCAGCCTACTGATCATTGGGGGGTGGTGGATATACTCTCAAAGATCCAATATCACTATGCTTGGTAATCAATTAAGCACAAAAAATAAGATTAGTGATTTAAATGACTCACTGATCACTTACAAAGATGAACTGGAAGAAATAGTAAGACAAAGAACAGAGGAGCTAGAGCAAGCCTATGTACAGCTTAATACCACCAATAGTGAGCTCTTCTCTAAGCACCAAGAGCTTAGCAATACGATTTCAGAATTGAAACAAACGCAGAATCAATTAATTCAATCTGAAAAACTCGCGTCACTTGGAGTCTTTACCGCTGGTATTGCACATGAAATTAATAACCCGATCAATTTTATCACAGCCGGTTCAAACGCATTGTTTGATATCATTGAGTATCTAAAAAATCACCCTAATGAACTGGAAGAAAAAATAGACGATATCTCCAGTGCTAAGATGGCCATTGAGACTGGTATTGATAAAACAGTGGCGGTCATATCAAGTCTACGCAACTATGCACATGCTGGCGAAGAGGAGTTTACTACCTACAATGTATCAGACAGCCTTAATGATGCCTTACTGTTATTACAAAGTACGTATAGGTACCATATAAATATTGAAAAAGACTTCCCAAAATCGATGGAGATTGAATGTATCCCAGGTAAAGTGAATCAGGTTTTCGTCAACTTAATTAGCAATGCTGTCCAAGCTATTCAAAACAAAGGGACCATCACTATTAATGGATACTGGAAAGAGGAGAAAGCATGTTTTGAAATAACAGATAATGGCTCAGGCATACGCGAAGAACATATTAAGCAGATTTTTGACCCTTTCTTTACAACAAAAGATGTTGGAGTAGGTACTGGACTAGGACTCTACATCGTCCATGGTGTTGTCAAACAACATCATGGCGATATACAAGTCACATCAAAAAAAGATCAGGGAACGACCTTCCGTTTGATTCTTCCAAAAACCCAATCAGGTAGCTGAGTCCTTAACAGCTTCCTCAATCAGGTTGATAATGACTTCCTTATTCCCGTATGGTTTTGCAATAAACTTATAAACCTTCGTATGATCAACGATTACCTC
>CAWUIS010000301.1:0-1526 GCA_963922625.1 uncultured Candidatus Melainabacteria bacterium
GAAAGAATCATAGAACTAGGGAAAAAGCTCCCAGCTTTGCCTGAAGAACTAAAAACAGAAAACAACCAAGTAAAAGGCTGCGCTTCTCTTGTTTATATCAGCGGCGTGCTACAAGATGATGGTTTAATGCTTTATCAAGGTTGGTCCAACTCCCACTTGGTTCTTGGCTTACTAGCTCTTCTTATTGAAGGTTTGAATGACTGCAGTCCTCAAGATGTGCTTGATCTCGACCCTGCATTCATAGAGGCTATGGGTTTAAGCCAGACTTTAACAGCCTCGCGTGCCAATGGCTTTTTAAATACCTTAAATAAAATGCGAGAAATTGCAAATGAAAATCTTCATTAGCTGCGGTGAGTTATCAGGTGAGCAGCACGCAGCAAGAGTTGCCAGCAAGCTCAAAGAATTAGCTGACTGCCAGCTTTTAGCCTTTGGATCTCAGCTACTTAAAAGCCAAGGCGTTGACATTGTTGAAGATTACCAAAATTATAATTTTTCCGGTCTAACTGAAGTGGTTTTGAATTTAGCAAAAATCTTTCAACTTAAAAATATGCTCATAGCAAAGCTGAAAGAAATCAAACCCGACCTTGTTTTATTAGTTGACTATAGCGGTTTTAACTTGGAGCTGGCAAAGTCTATCAAAAGCACACCCGAGCTTTCCAGCACAAAAATATTTGAATATATCGCGCCACAGCTCTGGGCTTCAAGACCTCAGCGTATACACAAAGTTAAAGCCTATGTCGATAAAGTTTTATGCACACTTCCCTTTGAAGAAAAAATCTATCAAGATGCTGGAGTTGCTGTTAAATACGTTGGTAACCCTGTACTTGAATCTATCAAATTAAGCACAAACAAAAACCCAGAAAGAAAAAACAAAAATATTTTGGTTGGTATTTTTCCTGGCAGCCGCAAATTTGAAATTAGCTATCTACTTGCAGAATTTATCAAAGCAGCCACATTACTCCAAGCAAAATTTCCTCATAAGGAATTTAGTTTTAAGGTTTCCAGAGCACCTAGTATTAGCCGGGAGGAGCTAGATAGCATCATAAATAAAAATTCTGACACCACTCTTGATATCAAAGTTTGGGATCCCGATGAAATCGAGCAGGCTAATCATAAATTACTTGCAGAAGCTGATTTTTTATGGCTTTGTTCAGGCACAGTAAGCCTGGAAGCGGCTCTCATTACAACACCTTATCTGCTTGCCTATAAATCAAATA
The DNA here is from genome assembly GCA_963922625.1 of uncultured Candidatus Melainabacteria bacterium. Classification (GTDB taxonomy): domain Bacteria; phylum Cyanobacteriota; class Vampirovibrionia; order LMEP-6097; family LMEP-6097; genus CAWUIS01. The sequence continues at coordinate 1,218 of CAWUIS010000301.1, forward strand.
TCATCAACTACTGCGCCTATTTAATGCTTAGAACAATAAAACTAGCAGGACTAGCAAATATCATTGCTGGCAAAATTTTGATCAAAGAATTTTTGCAATACGATGCAAATGCTAAAAACTTTGTCCAAGAAAGTTCAAGCTGGTTAAGCCAAGAAGGTTTTAGTGACTACTATTACAAAATCCACCAAGATTTAAAAGAGTTTAAAAATAGTCTGAGTGGTTTTGACACTGCTAAACTTGTTGCCGAGGAAATTATAGATGAAATTAAACAGTAATAATCCTGAGTCAAACACCAGCTTTGAGATTGTG
>CAWUIS010000302.1:0-1512 GCA_963922625.1 uncultured Candidatus Melainabacteria bacterium
CTTTTTGTTTACTTAAATTTGTACGGTGTTGCGTTTAATGATTGAAGAGGCCATAAGATCCAATACGAGAAGGTCTTGGAAACAAGCTTTTTGCAACCTGTATACTTGGAGATGCTGATGTTTCGTCAGTAAAACTCATTTAATAGCTCAATGAATCTAATTAAAGAAACCTAGTGAGCCCCTCCCTTTATTCTGTGTGCAATTCCTAAAGTATCTCCATGAGATTTTTCCGTGGCATGTACTACTTGCTTGTCAGCACCAAGCCCTTCAAGAAATTTATTTGCAAGCATTACCATATGCTGCTGGGCACGCTCAATTCTTTCGGAAACAGATTCTTGCAATTGAGTCAAATTATCCTTGCGATCTTGAGCAGAACCCAGACTATTTAGTATCCAATGCTTTAAACCTGAAGCAAGCGAACTTACAGCATTGTCCTGAGCACCAAAAATACTTGACTCTGCATCATACACACTTGGGGCTGCTTGAGTAATAAGATTAGCGAGACTGCGTGCCAGAGGCTGGTTCTGTTGAGGAGTAGAGATATCATATTGATCGTCTGGCTGAATAGTCACATCATTCTTCATTTTATGTTGATTGGGATTATAAAAAGGGATGTCGTGACCTAGGATAGCCTGTGATCTAGGAATTAAAGATTTTGGTATTTGAATAGTAGTTGCAGCCCCAAGCACATAACAAGCATAACATAAGCCACGACTTTCTCTTTAATTATTTTCCCAAAACCGGTAAATACTTTAAATACCTGCTAGAATCTTTGAGAATTTCTCAATTTAAATTATGAAGCTTAAATTACACTGGCGTATTTTTATTGGCCTTGCTCTCGGGGCAGCACTTGGCTATTTCTTTTCACTCAATAACCCTGATGGCAGTATTGCTAATCCTGCTATTGGTTTTTTAAAGCTTGATCACATTACATGGATGGGCGACCTCTTTTTAAAGTTACTAAAAATGATAGTGATACCCGTCATTCTTTGCTCTTTGGTAGTTGGTGTTGGTCATTTGCCAATGAAATCACTTGGCAGAATTGGCTTATTAACCCTAGTTACTTTTAAAGGTCAAATGCTTTTTGCAGCCATTCTAGGTCTGGTTTTTGTAAATCTTTTTCATCCAGGTGACTATATTGACCTGCATGCCATCCTCGATAAAGGTGGAGCTGCTGAAAAAGTACAGTTCATCACCGAATCACAGCACTCAATGAGCGAGATTTTACTGTCAATGATCCCATCAAATATTTTCTCTTCTCTTTCTGGTGGAGCTTTGATTCAGATTATTGTCTTTTCTATTTTTCTTGCTGTAGCGCTAGTTAAAGTACAGGGAGGCGATAAGGTCTTGGGTGTTTTTAAAATCGCTCTTGATGCAATCCTGGAGATGACTCACTGGATTATGGAAATGGCACCATTTGGTGTTTTTGCACTGATCACCAAAACTGTTGCTATTGGTGGTATCAACTCGATTATTGACTACGGAGTTTTTATGGCAACCGTTGTTGGTGCG